>JBKJLF010000243.1:0-9305 GCA_046597185.1 Burkholderiaceae bacterium
GGGAAAGACGACATACGGTTGCCATTGTGGGTCAGCCAGCAGCGTCAACAGTGCAGGGTTGACCGTGGTGCGCGCCCAACCAAAGGCCATGGTGTCGGGCACCACATCGGCAATCAACCAGCCGGTGTTGCTGGGCTTGAGCGTTTCATGCTCGGCCATGAGCAAGCACACCCCGGCGCGCGTGGGCACGACCGGGCGCAGCGCGCAGACGAAATGGCTTAAAATCAGGCGGCAGCCGGTGCAGCGCTCACCCTTGGGGCCACCACGGGCCAGAAATGGGCGGGTACTGCGTGTGAGGCGGTCGGCGCGCAGGCGCGCTACGGCGTGGGGCGGGGTGGGTGGGTTCATGTTTGGAGCAGGATTCATGCCAGGTTTTTGTCAAAATCAATCGTCAAGGACTGGTATTGTAGTGCAACATGCGTTGTGCATTTGCGATGATTGTGGTGATCAAGTCGATTTTGCCTGAAATTACTACCCGGTTTCAGGTAAAATTGCCCAATCTGCCATTGAGGGCAAATGCACACTATTCAAGGAAAAGCGCAATGTTTCGCTCGTGTATCCGATTCCTTCCGCAATTGGTCAACTTAAGTTACGGCCACCGCCATGGCGCTTGATTTCGCCACCCTCGACCAACTGCGCGCCCAGCACCCGGCCTGGCGCTTACTGGTCTCGCCCCATGCGCCGCTGATCGCCAGTTTTTTGCACCGCGTCTTCATCGTGCCCAATGTGCGCGTGATGGCGGCGCTGGATTTAAGCGAAGCGCTGGAAGATGAATTGTTTGCCCTGCGCCAGCACCTGGGGCCGGACAGCTTTCCCGGTAGCGCGCTGGATTACCTGAACGAGTGGGCCAACCCGAAAAAAGGCTGGTTGCGCCGCTTTTACCGCCAAGGTTCGGACGAACTCCAGTTTGATATCACTCCCGCCACTGAAAAAGCCATCGCCTGGCTGGGCACCTTGCTCGAACGCAGCTTTGTTGGCACTGAATCGCGCCTGCTGACGCTGTTTGAATTGCTCAAACAAATGAGCGCCGGCAGTGAAATTGACCCGGCCAAGCGGCTGGCCGAGTTGCACAAAAAACGCGCCGAAATCGATGCCGAAATCGCCCAGGTGGAAGCGGGTAAGATGGTGCTGCTGGACGATACCGAAGTCAAAGACCGCTTCCAGCAATTTACCCAATTGGCGCGCGATTTGCTGAGCGATTTTCGTGAAGTGGAACATAATTTCCGCCAGCTCGACCGCCGCGTGCGCGAGCGCATCGCCCTGTGGGACGGGGCCAAGGGCGCGCTGCTGGAACAGATTATGGGCGAGCGCGACGCGATTGCCGATTCCGATCAGGGACGCAGTTTTCGTGCTTTTTGGGATTTTTTAATGTCCAGTCGCCGCCAGGAAGAATTAACCGAGCTGCTGGCGCAGGTGTTGGCGCTGCCCGCCGTGGACGAATTGAAACCCGACCCGCGCACCCGCCGCGTACATTACGACTGGCTGGAAGCGGGCGAACATACCCAGCGCACGGTGGCGCAATTGTCGCAGCAGTTGCGGCGCTTTCTGGATGACCAGGCCTGGCTGGAAAACCGACGCATCATGGAGATTTTGCACGGCATCGAGGCCAAGGCACTGGCCCTGCGTGGGTTTGGTATCAACACGAAAGAGCCATGCATGCAACTCGATGCCGCCAGTGCCGATATCGAGCTGGCGCTGGAGCGCCCACTGCATACCCCGGTTGCCAAACCCTTGATTGCCGATTTGGCATTCGACGCCAGCGAGCTTGAGATTGACCCTGCCGCGCTATACGGGCAAGTGGTGGTGGATAGCGCGGCCTTGCTGCGCCATATTCGCCAGAGTTTGCAAGAGCGCAGCCAAATCACGCTCAAAGATTTGGTCGCCAGCCAACCACTGGTGCACGGCTTGGCCGAGCTGGTGGTGTATTTGCAACTGGGTAGCGAACAGTTTAAGGCTGTGGTGGAGGAAGAAAATATCGAAACCATAGTCTGGCAAGCGATGGATGCAGCGGGCAAGCAAGTGCAGCGCCAGGCGCGTATGCCGCGTGTCATTTTTGTGCGATGAACGAGAAATGTGAACAGTATGGAACCGAATCAAGGCAATAACGCCGACAACAATGCTGCCAACAGCGCCGCCGCCCCCCAGCTTTCCCCCTTGGTGATTCAATTGCTCAAGGGCGTGCTGTATCGTGAAGACGATGAACGGCTGTGGAGCGGCTTGCTCAATTTGCAGGCCAGGGTGCGCGACTATATTGCCGTGCTGGGCCTGGAACTGGTGCTGGACGAAGCCGAAGGCTACGCCTTTTTAAAAAGCCGTCCCGAAAGCGCGGATGGCGAGCCAGACCAGGCCGCAGCCAAACTGCCGCGCCTGGTGGCGCGCCGCCCACTCTCGTTTCCGGTTAGCCTGCTACTGGCCTTGCTGCGTAAAAAACTGGCTGAATTTGATGCCAGCGGCAGCGATACCCGCTTAATCCTGACGCGCGACGACATGGTGGAACTGGTACGCGTGTTTTTGCCCGAAAGCAGCAATGAAGCCAAGCTGATCGACCAGATTGAAGAGCAAATCAATAAAGTCGTCGCACTTGGATTTTTGCGCCGTTTAAAGTCAAGCGCGGGCAAGGACGTGCCCAATAGCGCCGCCAATTTTGAAGTGCTGCGCATTTTAAAAGCCTTTGTCGATGCGCAATGGCTGGCCGAATTTGATACCCGGCTGGCGGCCTACCATGCGCAACTTAGCGGGGCTGACTTGGTTGCGCCAGCCAGAGCCAAAGATAGCGATGAATAAGCGATGAATAAGCGATGATTAAGCAAATGAGTAAGGATAAAGCATGAGCCGCGAACCGGATTCCATGGGTTTTGATTTTGTTGCCGACGACACGCTCTCGGGCTTTCGCCTGAAAAGGCTGGAAGTGCTGAACTGGGGCACGTTCGACGCACGCGTGTGGGCCTTGCAGTTGGACGGGCGCAATGGCTTGCTGACGGGCGACATCGGTTCGGGCAAATCCACGCTGGTGGATGCCGTCACCACTTTGCTGGTGCCCTCGCACCGCATCACCTACAATAAAGCCGCCGGAGCCGACAAGCAAGAGCGCACGCTACGCTCTTACGTGCTGGGGCATTACAAATCCGAGCGTAGCGAGGTAACCGGTGCTTCCAAGCCCGTCTCGCTGCGCGAGCAAAACACCTATAGCGTCATTTTGGGCGTATTCCACAACGCGGGTTTTGACCAAACCGTTACCCTGGCTCAGGTGTTTTGGCTCAAGGATGCGCACGGCCAGCCCGCGCGCTTTTATGCCGGGGCCGAGCGTGAACTCTCCATCGCCAAGGACTTTGCCCACTTCGGCACCGACATCGCCCAACTGCGCAAACGCCTGCGGGCAGATCACGTGGAAATTGAAGACGCCTTCCCCAAATATGGTGCCTGGTTTCGCCGTCGCTTTGGCATCGAAAACGAACAGGCGCTGGAATTATTCCACCAAACCGTATCGATGAAGCAGGTCGGCAATTTAACCGATTTTGTGCGCAGCCATATGCTGGAACCATTTGACGTGGCCCCGCGCATTGCCGCCCTGATTACTCATGTGGATGATTTAAACCGTGCCCATGAAGCCGTGCTCAAAGCCAAGCGCCAGGTGGAAATGCTGCAACCGCTGGTACATGATTGCCAGCGCCACAGCGAGTTGGTGGCCCAGGTGGACGATTTGCGCCAGTGCCGCGAAGGCTTGCGTGCTCACTTTGCCGGCTTAAAGTTGGGCTTGCTGGAAAAACGCCTGTTGAATTTGGCCGAAGAATGGACGCGGCAAGATAAGGACGTGAAGCGGCTGGACGAACGGCGCGCCAACCAGCGGGCCGAAGTGGATGAACTCAAGCAGGCAGTGGCCGAGAATGGCGGTGACCGTCTGGCGCGTCTCTGTGCAGAAATCCGCAAAAAAGAAAGCCTGCGTGACGCGCGCAGGCAAAAGGCCGGGCGCTACGCCCAACTGTGCGCCAGCGTGGCGGGCGGGGCGGGCGGGGTGTCAGCCGAACCTCAAACCAGCACAGCCAATTTGGATGAAGCACAGTTTTTACGCCAGCGCAGCCAGTTTGCCGATTTGTTCGACACCTTGCGCCAGCGTGATCTGGATTTGCAAAACGCCCAAACCGAGCATGGCGTGACGCTGCGCCAGGGCAAGCAAGAGCATGAAACCCTGCAAGCTGAAATTACCAGCTTGAAGCGCCGTCGCAGCAATATCGACGACCAGCAAATTCGCATCCGCCAGCAGTTATGCAGCGCATTGGGTTGCAAAGAAGAAGTGATGCCGTTTGTCGGTGAATTGTTGCAAGTGCATGAAGACGAGCGCGACTGGGAAGGCGCGGCAGAGCGCCTGCTGCGCGGCTTTGGCCTGGCTTTGCTGGTGCCGGACGCGCATTACAAAGACGTGGCGCAATGGGTAGACCAAAGCTATTTGCGTGGGCGGCTGGTGTACTTTCATGTGCGCGCGCCCAAGCGTGGCGAGGTGCTGGAAGTGGCGGCAGATTCCCTGGTGCGAAAAATTGCCATCAAGCCCGATTCTGAATTTTACCTGTGGCTGGAGCGCGAGTTGGCGCATCGGTTTGACGTGAGTTGCTGCGCCACGCAAGAACAATTTCGCCGCGCCACGCGCGCCATCACGCGTGCCGGCCAAATCAAAGACCCGAGTGGCCGCCACGAAAAAGACGACCGCGCCCCCTTGGATGACCGCAGCCGCTACGTGTTGGGCTGGAGCAATCAAGCCAAAATCGCCGTGCTGGAAGCCAATTGCCGGGCGCTGGAGCAGCGTCTGGGCGAGTTGGGCAGCCAAATCGGCAAGATCATGGCGGAGCGCCAGGGCTTGGCAAAGCAACTTGATGCCCTGGGGCGGCTGGAAGAGTTTGCCGATTTTGACGAAATCGACTGGGCCAGCGTGGCCAGTGAAATCGCCGCGCTGGACGATGAGCGCCAAAAGTTGGAGGCAGCGTCGGATTTATTGCAACAACTGACCCTGCGTTTGCAGCAAGCCAATCTGGCTTTGGCGGGCACCGAAACCGAGCTGGAACAAATGCGCGACAAACGCTCGCGCACCGAGGCGCGGCGTGACGATGCGTTGGCCTTGCAACTGGCAACCCGGCAAGTGGTGGATGAAAATCAGTCTGAAAACATGGTTGATGCACAAGCCGCTTCACAAGTCGATGCGCAAGCCACAGCCAGCCGCAGCCAACGCCTGGAAGCGATGCGGCAAGAAGCCTTGGGCGAGCATCAACTGACGGTGGAGTCGTGCGACAACCGGGCGCAAGACTTGCGCAACTGGCTGCAAAGCAAGATCGACAATGAAGACCGCAACATCAAGCGCCTGCGTGACAAAATCACCCAAGCCATGATGGGGTTCAAGGAAGCGTTTAAGCTGGAAACGGCCGAGTTTGACGCCAATATCGACGCCGCCCACGAATATCAAAACCTGTTGGATCAACTGGGGCGCGACGACTTGCCGCGTTTTGAGGCGCGCTTCAAGGAACTGCTCAACGTCAACACGATTAACGAAATCGCCAATTTCAATGCGCAACTCTCGCGGGAGCGGCAAACCATTGGCGAGCGCATTGGCCGCATCAATGAATCGCTCAATCAAATTGATTACAACGCCGGGCGCTATATTGTGCTGGAATCACAGTCCAGCCCGGACGCAGAAATCCGCGACTTTCAAACCCAATTGCGCGCCTGCACCGAAAACGCCTTGGCCGGTAGCGATGACGCGCAGTATTCCGAGGGTAAGTTTTTGCAGGTGAAAGCCATTATTGACCGTTTCCGTGGGCGCGATGGCACGTCGGAGCTGGATCGGCGCTGGACTGCCAAAGTAACCGATGTGCGCAACTGGTTTTTATTTGCCGCCAGTGAACGCTGGCGGCATGATGGCAGCGAGTATGAGCATTATTCTGATTCGGGCGGTAAATCCGGTGGGCAAAAAGAAAAGCTGGCCTATACCATTTTGGCAGCCAGTTTGGCGTATCAGTTTGGTCTGGAATGGGGAGCAGTGCGCTCGCGCTCGTTCCGTTTTGTGGTAATTGATGAAGCCTTTGGGCGGGGGTCGGATGAATCGGCGCAATATGGTTTAAAACTGTTTGCCCAGCTCAATTTGCAATTGCTGATCGTCACGCCGCTGCAAAAAATCCATATCATCGAACCGTTTGTGGCGAGCGTGGGCTTTGTGCATAATGAAGCCGGGCGCGATTCCAAGTTGCGTAATTTGACGATTGAAGAATATCAGGCGCAGAAGCTTCAAAAGGCGCAGGCGCAACAGCTTGCGGCGCAGGTGCCTGGGGTGGTGCCTGGGGCGGTGCCGGGGGTGGAGGTGCCATGAGCTGGACTGGTAAGGCCGACCTGCTGGCCCATTTGCAACGTCTGTGGGCGCGCGGCGACTTCTTGCGTGTGCTGGTGGATGAGGCCGAAGCCGAAGCCGAAGCCCAATTCCTGTTCCCGCTACGCATCAAACTGAAAAGCCCCGCTTCCAGCGAGCTGGCCGAGCGTTTTGACGCCGTGCGCAACTGGATTGCCGAACTGGTGGCAATACCGCATATCGAAATCGAATGGCGTGAAGTGCAGCACCGGGTGGTGGGTGCGCAACGCGTTCCGCAAGCGATGGTGCTGCCGGACGTGGATAGCGCCAGCGCCTTGTTGGGCAAACGGCGCGAGCTGGCGCGCTTTGCCGCGCTGCTGGCGCAAACCCGGCAAAGCCAACGCGCCATATTGCCGTGGCTGGCCAAGCGCCCCTTGCAGGCCTTGGAATTGGCGGCGGAGTGGGAGCGCTTGCTGGCGGTAGTGGGCTGGCTGCAACAACACCCACGCCCCGGCATTTATTTGCGCCAGGTTGATATTGCGGGCATCGATTCCAAATTTATTGAAGCCCAGCGCGCCGTGCTGGCGGAGTGGCTGGATTTGGCCTTGCCGTCAGCGGCGATTGATGCCAGCCAAATCGGCATAACCCGCTTTGCCGCACGTTACGGCTTTTTGGACAAACCGCTGCGCATCCGATGGCGCAGTCTGGATGCGGGGTTGGCGTTGTTGCCGTTATTGCCTCCATTGCCAGCCCTGCGGCAAGGGGAGGGCGATGGTGGTATGTGCTTGCCCGACGTAACGCTGGACGCCGCCAGTTTTGCCCGCCTGGCACTGCCGATTACGCGCGTGTTCATCACCGAAAACGAAACCAACTTCCTCGCCTTGCCCGAGGTGAACAACGCCATCGTCATTTTTGGCGCGGGTTATGGTTGGCAAGCACTGGCGCAGGCGCAATGGCTGCACCGCTGCACCATTCATTATTGGGGCGATATCGATACCCATGGCTTTGCGATTCTGGATAGTTTGCGCAGCCACTTTGCCCATGTCGAGTCGTTTTTGATGGATATGGACACCCTGTTGGCGCATGAAAGCCTGTGGGGTGTCGAAGTTACGCCTGTCAGCCACGATCTGCCGCGTCTGACCGCGAACGAGCGTCAGGTGTATGACGCCTTGCGTGACAACCGGATCAGGCCCGGCTTGCGTCTGGAGCAAGAACGCATTGGCTTTGAGTGGGTGCAACAGGCCGTTATTTGTCGATGACATTCGTGGCTGAAATTTGCGCCTGAGTTCTTCAAAAGTATCTATTCATAATCTATATAAAAATTACGCCAACATACTGATTTTGTTCTATAATAGGTCAATTCAAAGCCTAATAAAATCTATTCATGATCAATTCACCCGACAGCGCCGAGCAAATTGCCCGTTTGCGTGCCTTACTCAAAGCACAGCCTTTGGATGCGGCCAGTGTCTGCGCCCGGCTGCAAATATCGCAACCGACCTTTTCACGCTTGTGGAAGTTGGCCGGGCCGGATGTGTTGGCCATTGGTGCGGCGCGTGCCCGGCGTTATGCCTTGGCGCGCAATCTGGGCGGCTTCGGTTCTTTGTTGCCCGTGTTTGAGGTGTTGGCCGATGGTAGTAGCGTACCCTTTGGTGAGTTGCGCATCTTGCAAAATGACTGGTATTGCTTTACGCCACACGGTGGGGCAGCGCAGTTGATGTTGGGCATGCCGTTTTGGTTGCAAGATTTGCGGCCCCAGGGTTTTCTCGGGCGCATGGTGCCGCGCCTGCATCGCGATTTGGCTTTGCCCTTGAATATTCTGGAATGGTCGGACGATGATACCTTGCGCTTTTTGGTACAGCGCGGTGAGGATGTACCAGGTAATATTATTCTTGGCAACGAAGCGTATCGGCGCTTTCTGGGCATGCGCCAGCGCACGGATGGCGTAGCGCGCGAGGCCGGGCATGCGCCGCTTGTACCCGAGCACGAGCGTGCTGAGGCGTATGCGCGCCTGGCAGACCTGGCCAATTTGGGCGAAGCACCGGGTTCATCGGCTGGGGGCGAACAGCCCAAGTTTAGCGCGACCGTGCTGAAGGCGGATGGCGACATCGAACCCGTGCTGGTCAAATTTTCCCCCGACATTGCCAGCGCCAATGGTCGCCGCTGTGGCGATTTACTGATCTGTGAGCATTTGGCGCTGGAAACGCTGCGTGAGGCAGGTATTGCTGCGAGCGCCACGCAAGTGCTTGAAACCGGGGCGCGCATTTATTTGCAGGTGCGGCGCTTTGATCGCGTGGTGCCAGATCGGGTCGCGCCAGATCGGGCGATGGGCGGTGCGATGGGGCGTGCGCCGCTGGTATCGATGGCGGGCATCGACGGCTTGCTCGGTGCGCTGGACAAAAACTGGACTCACGCCACCTTGCTGCTGCGTGATCAAAATCTGCTGTCCAACGCCGATTGGCAAACCGTGTGTTTGCTCGATGTGTTTGGCGCGCTGATCGGCAATTCTGACCGCCACCCCGGCAATTTGTCGCTGGTATGGGACAAAGATGGCCGTTTTACGCTGGCCCCGGTGTACGACATGCTGCCCATGATGTACCAACCCACGCGCCAAGGCGAAGTGGTGCCGCGAGAATTTGATGTGCGGGTGTTGGACAGGTTGGATTTAGGCTGCCTGGATCAGGCACGTGGCCTGGCGATGATGTTTTGGCAGAAAGTGGAGCAAGATTTGCGCATCAGTGCCGATATGCGCCAGATTGGGCGGCAACATGCTACCATTATTCGGACTAATCTTGGCTAATCAGTGGAAAGCGACGCATGATCATCACCCAACTTACCCTTACCAATTACCGTGGCGCAAACAACCTGGTTTTGGCATTAGATCCACGGCTGAATGTCTTTTTCGGCACCAATGGTGCAGGCAAATCCACGGTACTGGATGCGGCGACCACGCTGTTGTCATGGTTGGTGGCCCGGCTTAAAC
>JBKJLF010000263.1:0-8550 GCA_046597185.1 Burkholderiaceae bacterium
ATGGCCGCCAAAACCACCCTGAACGCCAACGATTTGCCCGATAACCTTGGCCCCTTGCGTAGCGCCATCGAGCGTGCCTGCCCTCACGGGATGTCGCCGAAAACCAAAAGCTTTAAGGGGCGCGATAAGGGTTCATGGGAAACACCGCCAACCGCTGTGGATAACGCCTGGGCGCTGTTGAAAGATGATTTCGATGTCATCTGCAAAAAAACGCCGAAGTTTAAAAACAGCAACCACTATAAACATTTGGGAACGCTCGGTTCCGGTAACCACTTCATTGAAGTGTGTTTGGATGAATCAAACGCCGTGTGGTTTATGTTGCACTCGGGTTCACGCGGCGTAGGTAACGCGATTGGGAGCTATTTTATTGAATTGGCCAAGCAGGATATGCGGCGTCATTTTATTAATTTGCCGGATCAGGATTTGGCCTATTTGCCGGAAGGCACCGAGCATTACGATGATTATGTGCAAGCCGTGGATTGGGCGCAGAAATTTGCCCGTATGAACCGCGAAGTGATGATGCAAAACTTAATCGCCGCAGTGCGTACCGTGATCAGCAAACCGTTCGAAACCCATATCGAAGCAGTCAACTGTCACCATAATTATGTGCAGAAAGAACACCACTTCGGTAAAGATGTGCTGGTAACGCGTAAGGGTGCGGTGTCGGCACGGGAAGGTGAATTGGGGATTATTCCGGGTTCGATGGGGGCAAAAAGCTTTATTGTGCGCGGTAAGGGTAATGCCGATAGCTTCCATAGCTGTAGCCACGGCGCAGGCCGTATGATGAGCCGTACCGAAGCCAAAAAACGCTATACGCTGGAAGACCAAATTAAAGCCACCGAAGGCGTGGAATGCCGTAAAGATGCGGATGTGATTGATGAAATTCCGATGGCGTATAAAGATATCGATGCCGTCATGCAGGCGCAAAGCGCCTTGGTGGAAGTGGTGCATACCTTAAAACAAGTGGTGTGCGTGAAAGGATAGCATGTTAGATAAAACCATAACGAAAATGATTGAGCTGGATGGCGCAAGCGGCGAAGGCGGCGGCCAAATTTTACGCACGGCGCTGGCGCTGTCGATGATTACCGGCCAGCCCTTTCGCATCAACAATATTCGCGGCAACCGACCCAAACCGGGCTTGATGCGCCAGCATTTGGTGGCGGTGCAGGCGGCAGCCAAAATCTGTGATGCAGATATTGGCAAGCCGCAATTAAAAGACGCCAGCCTGTGCTTTCAACCCCAGGCCATTAAGGGCGGGCAGTTTGATTTTGATATTGGCAGCGCCGGAAGCTGTACCCTGGTGCTGCAAACGATTCTGCCCGCCCTGCTGTTTGCCGATAAGCCTTCGCAAATTTCGATATGCGGCGGCACCCACAACCCAATGGCACCGCCGCTACACTTTTTGCAGCGCGCTTACGCCCGCGTGTTGGCCGATATGGGCGTGAAGCTGGAACTGAGTCTGGAACGATTTGGCTTTTTTCCGGCAGGCGGTGGCAAGGTGGTGGCGCAAGTGCAGCCGTGCCCGCAACTGCGCGCGCTACACTTACACGCCCCCGGCGCACGGGTGGATGCGTATGCGGAAAGCTTTGTGGCAGGCGTGGCAGGTTCGGTGGCAGAGCGGGAACTGGAAGCGGTTGGCAAAGGTATGAATTGGCAAGAAAACCAACTCAAACTGCGCGCCCTGCCCGACAACCAAGGCCCCGGCAATGTGTTGTTGCTCACGCTGGAGCAACAACACGTGACCGAAGTATTTTCCGCCCTGGGAGAAAAGTCGCTCTCTTCCGAGGCGGTAGCGCAAAAGGCCATTAAAGCATTGCGTGAATATCTGGCTTCTGGCGCGGCAGTGGGTGAATATTTGGCCGACCAAATCATGCTGCCGATGGCCTTGGCGGGCAGCGGCAGTTTTACGGTGGGCCATGTTTCGCAACATGCCCACACCAATGCCGAAGTCATCGCCCGCTTTTTACCTGTTTCGATTCGTTTTGAAGCGCATGGCCAAGTGCAACGCTGCATCATTCAATCCTGAATCCTGAACAACCGCAAGCAACCCAACCACCCCAACCACCCACGGCGTAGCGCCATACCACGCTGCTACGCCGTACAAACCGCCGCTTCCAGCGCGTCGAAGGCTTCCAACAAATAATCCCCCAGCCGATTCAATTGCGGCAAATCATCTGCCGCAATCATGCCAAAGTAAAGCTCGCCCGCATAACTGAATAAAGTCAGATTCAATAAATTGCTGGGCAGCAAAGTACTCAAGGGGTGCAGTTCTTCCATTTTCGCCCCCATGATATACAAATGCTGGCTCGGCCCCTGCACGTTGGAGACCATCATATTGCCCATTGGCGGCATACGGGCGCTGATATTCAGGGTTTCGCCAAGCTGGCCCAACATGCCCGTTACCAGGGTGTAGGTTTCAATTGCTTCCGGTACCACACTATCGACCATGGTGCGCACGTTGCGTAGCGAAAAGCCAATATTACGCAAACGCACATAAGGGTCATCGGTCGGGGTCGATAGTTCGACCAAAATCACCCCAAACTTATTACCCACCACCACTTCGCCCTTTTGCCGCAGATCGACCGGCATTTGAATCGTGATCGGTTTATCGAGCACAATACCCTGATCGTCAAGGTAACGGTGCAAGGCATCGTCGATGCAAGTCAAGGCCACATGATTGACCGAGGAACGGGTCACCTTGCGAATTTTGTTGATGGTCGCCATGGGTACGCAAACGCTGGCAAATTGACGACCCGGCGTCACCTGCCCATTCAAAGGCGTATGGCCGTTGGCCACATAGGGTAAGGCAATCGCGTTTTTGGTCAGATTAATGCTTTCCAAAAACAACATCGCAGCCAATCGCCCTATCCCCCAAAAGCGCATCCCAACCCCTTTCAAGCCACCCACCGCCTGCTTCAATACGTCCATCTTCAATTGTCGGTGCTCGTCATGCGCGCGGCTGTTGCGTTTAAGCGTCCACACGGGCCGTAATGGTGCCGGGCCTGGCGCGGAATCCAGACATTGGGTAATCCAGCGTACCAGCGCAATGCCGTCCGCATAGGCATGATGAATTTTTTGATACAGTGCAAATTTACCATCGGGCAAGCCGTCGATCACATGCACTTCCCATAGCGGGCGCGAGCGGTCCAACATCGGAATATGCAAACCGGATACCATTTCATACAAGTCTTGTCGCCAATCTTCGCTGGTCGTAATCTTGTGATAGAAAATATGATCGGCCATATTGATGGCGGCGGCATCTTCCCAACTGGGCATGGCGGTCGCTGAAAAATGAACCACACGATTAAAAGGCGCTTCAACCGTGGTCGAACTTAAAAAAGCCTCATAGACCTTTTTAACAAAATTGGCGCGTGACTTTGGCGGACGCTGACAAATAAGCAGGCCAGCAACATGTTTGGGATTGGCTTCGGACTCGGCGACTAAACAAGCGAGATCCATTAACGATAACTTGGTCATATTTTTCCGTTCAGGTAGTAAAAGTTGCATGTAATCTTGACTCTCATGACATGTCCATCCGATCCGGCCCCTGCACATCTCAAACCATGGATCGGCGCTCATTTTACCATGCATGTATCCCTCACAAACGACGCAAACGACGCAAACGACGCAAACGTGTAAGGTGGGCACCGGTGCCCACGCGTTGGTCTATAATGCGAGCAAATAACTTTTAACCTCGGAGACCGGATGATCAATTTGAGCGCGTGCCTGCCTTTACCAGACTTTAAACGACTCGCTGCATTGTGCTTGCGCTTATGCTTGCCCTTATGTTTGAGCAGCCTGTTTTTAGCTAACGCAGCCATTGGTGCAGATGGCGTGACTGGTGCCGGCGCCCCCAAACCGAAATGGGATGTCAACCATCCGCCGGGCGTGAGCCAAATCGTGCAAATTGACACCCGCAGCGGCACCTGGATGAGTGTCGATATCAGCCCGGATGGCCAGCAATTGGTATTCGATTTATTGGGCGATATTTATACCCTGCCGATTACCGGCGGCGAGGCCAAAGCCTTAACCCACTCCATGGCGTGGGAGATGCAACCGCGCTTTTCGCCCGATGGCCGCCAAATTGCCTTTGTTTCCGATGCCGCAGGGGGCGATAATCTTTGGGTCATGCAAGCCGACGGCAGCAATGCCCATGCCATCACCAAAGAAAGCTACCGCTTGCTGAATAACCCGGTCTGGCATCCAAACGGGCAATATCTGGCCGCACGCAAGCATTTTACTGGCACCCGTTCGATTGGCTCGGGTGAAATTTGGCTCTACCACACCAGCGCCACAGGCAGCGGCGTGGCCTTGAATGAAAAACCGAATTGGCAAAAAGATTTGGGGGAACCCGCGTTCTCCAAAGATGGGCGCTACCTGTATTATTCGCAAGACAGCACACCCGGCACCTCGTTCGAATATAACCGGGACAGCCACGGTCAAATTTATCAAATTTTCCGGCGCGATTTGCAAGAAGCCAAAACCCAGGCCTTTGTCTCGGGGCCGGGTGGTGCCATTCGCCCTGGCCCATCGCCGGATGGCAAGTATCTGGCCTTCGTGCGCCGAGTCAATAATCAAAGCACTTTGTTTATTAAAAATACGCAAACCGGTGTCGAACAGGCGGCATGGCCAGAACTGGAGCGCGATATGCAGGAAGCCTGGGCCATCCACGGCGTCTACCCCGGATTTTGCTGGCTGCCGGATAGTAAAGAAATCGTGATTTGGGCCAAGGGTGGTTTATGGCGCGTCAACCCGTTTACTGGCCGAGCACAATCCATTGCCTTCCACGTGAAAGACAGCCGCGAAATTCGGCCAGCTTTGCGCTTTAGCCAAAACGTGGCACCGGATCAATTTAATGTAAAACAATTGCGCTGGCCGCAGGTTGCGCCACAGGGCGATAAAGTGGTGTACTCGGCCCTGGGTTACCTGTATATCCGTGATTTGCACCAGGGCAAGACCAAAGGCGAGGCGCGTCGCCTGACGCAACAAACCGATCACTTTGAATTTTTTCCGACCTTCTCGCGTGATGGCAAATCGATTGCATTTACCACATGGAACGATCAAACCACCGGTTCGGTGCGCGTGCTCGACCTTGCCAGCGGTAAAGAGCGCATCATCACGTCCCAACCGGGCAAATACATCGAACCGCAATTTTCGCCCGATGCGCGCCAGATAGCGTATGTCAAGCAGGCGGGTGGCTATTTGACCACACCCTGGTATGGCTTGGAAAATGGAGTCTACCTCGCCAGTGTCGATGGCAGCAGCCCCCCACGCAAAATTACCGACGATGGCAACCGCCCGCAATTTGGCGCAGACAATCAATACCTTTACGTTAGTCGCGTGCAAGAAGAAAGCGAAGTCGATTTTCATAATGATTTGATTCGGATTGATCTTGCGCAAGCGCATGAACAAGTGATTGCCAAAAGTGAATTCGCTACCCACTATGCACTGGCACCGAACGGCCAGCAACTGGCCTGGCGCGAGCGTTTTCACGTATTTGTCGCACCACTGCCGCTGACCGGAAAAACGATTAATCTCGGTAAAGGCAGCGATGGTTTGCCAAGCAAACAATTGGATCACATCGCGGGGGAATACCTGCATTGGTCGGGTGATAGTCAACGCTTGCATTACACTCTGGGTGATCAATTGTTTAGCCATGATGTGAGCCACAGTTTTGTCTGGCAGCCGCCCACGCCTGTGAATGAGGCTGGCAAAGATGCGGCTGATACCGGTACGTCGGGTGCCATGTCGGCGACGCCAGCCCCCCCGGCAACGTCTGGCATCGCGATTGGATTCAAAGCCAGCAGCGCCCAGAGCCAAGGGCAAATCGTTATTTCCGGCGCACGCATCATCACCATGAAGGGCGATGAAGTGATTGAAAATGGCCGCATCGTCATCGAAAACAATCGAATCCTCGCCATCGGCAAAGCCAGTGACATTACCATCCCCAAGGGCGCGCTGGAATTTAATGCCCAGGGCAAAACCATGATTCCGGGTCTGGTCGATGTGCATTGGCATGGCGGCATGGGCGAGAATGGGATTATTCCCCAACAAAGTTGGGTCAATTACGCCTCGTTGGCCTTTGGTGTGACCACCCTTCATGATCCATCCAATGACACCGCGCAAATCTTTACCCAAAGCGAAATGCAGCGCGCCGGCAGCATCGTGGGGCCACGTATTTTCTCCACCGGGACGATTTTATATGGTGCCAAAGGCTCGTTCGCGGCCCCGGTAGAGAGTTTGGACGATGCCTTGCTCCACCTCAAACGACAGCAAGCAGCGGGGGCGTTCAGCGTGAAAAGTTACAATCAACCGCGGCGCGAGCAAAGGCAACAAGTTATTGAAGCCGCACGCCAAACTCAAATGATGGTGGTGCCGGAAGGTGGCTCGCTATTTCAACAAAATATGACGATGATTATCGATGGCCATACCGGCGTCGAGCACGCGCTGCCAGTGGCCAATGTGTATGACGACGTAAAACAGTTGTGGTCGCAAACAGCGGTCGGCTACACGCCCACCCTGGGCGTGGCGTATGGCGGGTTGGATGGCGAACATTATTGGTATGCCTATTCCGAAGTATGGAAGCATCCGCTACTCACCCGCTTTGTACCACGCACGATTTTGCAGCCGCGCAGTGTGCGCCGCCCGATTGCACCCGAGACGGACTATGGCGTATTCGACACCGCGCGGGCCGCAACAGCACTGCAACGCAGCGGGGTGAATGTGAATTTGGGCGCGCATGGCCAACGCGAGGGTTTGGCCGCACACTGGGAGTTATGGAGCTTGTACAAGGGCGGCATGACGCCGCTCGAAGCCTTACGCGTTGGCACCATCAACGGTGCCAAATACTTGGGGCTGGAGCGTGATATCGGCTCGCTGGAAGTGGGCAAACTGGCCGATCTGGTGTTGATTGATGGCGATGTGCTGCAGAACTTTTTGCAATCGGATCGGGTTACCCATGTGATGCAAAATGGTCGCCTGTTTGAGAGCCAGAGCATGAATCAAATTTTACCACCCGCCAAACCACGCATGCCATTTTTCTTTGAAGGCCAGCATGCGCTTGGCATGCCAGTTCAAACCCTGGGCAGCAAGCATGGCCATTGATTATAAAGTCAGCGCTGTCAACTGAACCGCGATCCCGCTCAATACCGAATTGCCGGACAAGGGATCGCGCCAGTTTTCATCCAATAACTCATTCATATTCACACCGGGGCGCTGGCTTGCCACTTGCATTTGAATGCCGGGCAAATCATGGCCCCAGCCATGTGGCAGACTGATTACCCCCGGCATCATGTCATCACAAAATTTTACTTGCACCTCAATCCGGCCATGCGCGCTGCTCAATTGCGCCTGCGCGCCGTCGGCCACGCCGTGACGCGCCGCGTCTTGCGGATGCACCAGCGCTTCGCAACGATACGGCCCCTTGGCCAGCACGGGTAAATTATGCATCCAACTATTGCCGGAACGCACATCACGCCGCCCAATCAAAACCAAATCAGCCGACGCTTGTTGCAGTGCTGCGCTGACACGGGCCAAATCTTGCAGCAGGGTCGGGTGGGCCAATTCAATTTTGCCCGAAGGCGTGCGCAATAGCTCGGGTACGCGCGCTTGCAAAGGCCCTAAATCGATACCATGTTGCGCCGCTTTCACTTTTTCCAGATTCAAACCTTCTGGCGTTTGGCCATAGCGGTCGCCATAAGGCCCCAGGCGCAGGGCAAAATCAATTTGCCGCTCGGGACCGCTTAAACCTTGGGAGGCGGCAATAATCGCCTCGGCATAGGGCCCGGCCAAACGCTGAACGCCTTCAGCAAACCAGGCATCGTAAGGTAGGGGCTGATGGTGGTGCCAAACACCGCCACCACGGTGGTAATGTATTCTCGCTGCCACGGCAGATGCAAAATAATCAATAGCGTCAATGGCACTACTTGCGCAATACAACTAAATTTATGTACAGTTAAATCACCTCCACTCATTCAGGCTGCCGCATGCACCCTGCAGCCCAACCAGGTGGCCCAAAGCCCGTGCAAGGCGCGCCAGTCGGCAAGCTCTACAATGCACGCCATCCCGAGAAGACCCTGCTATACCGCATCGTCGCCGCTGATTTTGAGACGTGGCGGGCATTAGTCAGTGCCGGCCAGTTTGATGGACAAGGCGATCACCACACACCTGCCGCCTACGTCACGCAGGCTTTTCATAAATACCGCCAATGCGGCATCTTTGCACACGGTTTTGCCCGCGCCCGTTGCGACGATTGCGGGCATGATTTTTTTGTTGCGTTTTCTTGCAAAGGACGTGGTGTCTGCCCTTCATGCAATAGCCGTCGTATGGCCGTATCTTGGCAAAAGCCGCTGCGCATTTGGTTGATCACGTATTCCCCCCAATTACCGGTGCGTCAATGGGTGCTCTCGGTGCCCAAACGGCTTCTGTTGATGGCGGTGTGTGCATCGCGGCACAAGATCGCGCAGGCCTAGAGCGCTTGCTACGCTACTGCGCCCGTCCACCTTTTGCGCTAGAACGGCTGCACCAACGTGGGCAGAATGTAATCTACCA
>JBKJLF010000266.1:0-21917 GCA_046597185.1 Burkholderiaceae bacterium
ATTTGACTACCATGGTGGTATGGCCGATATTCGCGCCAAGACCTTACGCATCATCGGTCACCCCGAATCGCGCTACCGCGAAGACCCGGTGCGCATGTTGCGGGTGGTTCGGTTTGCCGCCAAACTGCAATTTTCCATCGACCCGGCCTCCAGCGCGCCGATTCCCATCATGGCACCGCTGATCAACAATGTACCCGCCGCGCGCGTGTTTGATGAAATGCTGAAATTACTCACCAGCGGCCATGCGCTGGCCTGCCTGCAACAATTGCGCAAAGAAGGCTTGCATCATGGCTTGTTGCCCTTGCTTGATGTGGTGCTGGAACAGCCGTTAGGAATTAAATTTGTGACGCTGGCACTGGCCAGTACCGATGAACGCGTCAAGCAAGGCAAAGGCGTTTCACCCGGATTTTTATTTGCCGCGCTCTTGTGGCATCAGGTGCTGGAAAAATGGCGCGCCTATGAAGCGGCGGGCGAACACAGTATTCCGGCGCTACATTTGGCGGCCGATGATGTGCTCAATTCCCAATCTGAAAAATTAGCCTTGCAGCGCAAAATTGGGGCGGATATGCGCGAAATTTGGGCCATGCAACCGCGTTTTGAGCGGCGCACCGGCAAAGCACCGTATAAACTAATCGAACATTTACGCTTTCGCGCCAGTTATGACTTTTTGCTCTTGCGCTGTGCCTCGGGCGAACTCGACGCCGAAATTGGCGACTGGTGGCGCAATTTTGTTGATGCTGATCCGACCGAGCGCGAAAATGTACCGCCGCCCGCGCGTTCGTCCGAATCCTCCAGAAAACCGCCTTCGCGCAGGGGGCGGCGCAACCGTCGTCCGAACCCATCATCATGATCACTTGTTATATCGGCTTGGGTGCCAATTTGGGCAATGCCCATCATACCGTCAAAACGGCCATTGTCAAACTGGGCAAAATCCCGCATTGCCGCTTGCTGCGGCAATCCAATCTGTTTCTCAGTGCGCCACTGGAAGCCGATGGCGATGACTTTTGCAATGCCGTGGTGGAACTGAGCACCAGCCTGGCGGCGCATGATTTATTATCTGCGTTACAAGAAATTGAACTGGAGTTCGGGCGCGAGCGCCCTTACCGCAACGCACCGCGCACGCTCGATCTCGATTTGCTACTCTATGGCAATCATCAAATTCAAAGCGAAAGCCTGGAAGTACCACACCCACGCCTGCATCAGCGCGCGTTTGCGCTCAAGCCTTTGTTGCAACTGTGCCCTGGCATCGAGTTGCCCGGTTTAGGCCTGGGGCAGACGTTTTTGCCTGCTGTTAGTGATCAAACCATTAGTGAAATTTACTAAATTAATCTGATGAAAAGCCTGTTTTTGCACAAACTGCCATTTTGCTTACGCTGTTGAATTGAGCTTGAATAAGGAAATGTCATGCATATTAAATCGATTCGCCTACAGAATTTCAAGAGTTTTAAAGACACCCGGATTGATTATTTGCCCAATTCTGGTGCGTATTGGCATGCTGGCCGACGTTACGCCAATCAGAAAAAATGCAATGGAATATTTCATGTTCGAACCTCAACATGGATGTGGTCATCATGTCCCGCCAACGGCTGGACCCCAGGAACATAGGGACCATTGTACATTACCTTGCCATACACTACTTGCCAAATTGTTCCACGAATTGTTTCACGAATTGTTTCACCCCAATGCTTGTGTATAATGGGCTCAACCAAACCCTTCCCTCAAACATCATGAACTTCGATCAATATCACTACATCATCGTCGAAGGCCCTATCGGCGTGGGCAAGACTACCTTAAGCCGTAAGCTCGCGACCGCGTTTGAAGCGCAAATGCTGCTCGAACAACCGCAAAATAATCCCTTCCTGAGCAGGTTTTACCGCGATTCGCAACGCTATGCGCTGTCCGCGCAACTCTCATTTTTAGTGCAACGGGTGGCGCAAATGCGCGAGCTGAATCAAATTGATTTAAAGCAAACCTGTATCGTGTCCGATTTTTTGCTCGACAAAGACCCGCTGTTCGCCAAACTCACCTTAAGCGATGACGAACTGACCCTGTATCAAGATATCTACCACCAACTCTACCCGCAGCCACCGCTGCCGGATTTGGTTATTTATCTGCAAGCCCACCCCGATACCCTGATTGATCGGGTGCAAAAGCGTGGCATGGCCATGGAAGAAGGCATTTCCGGCCTGTATTTGACGCATTTGTGCGAAAGTTACAGCCGTTTCTTTTATGATTACCAAGCCGCGCCACTGTTAATTGTGAATGCGGAACACTTAAACCCGATCGACCGCGACGACGATTTTGATTTGTTGCTCAATCACATCCGCAATATGCGCGGCAGACGGGAATTTTTTAATCGTGGAGAATTTTAATGTCCGGCTATTTACAAGAATCCAATTCCAATGGTAACGCACCCGCCAACCCGGCTGCGGGCGTACCCGCCAACCCATCCACCAGCAATCCGGTGCCACGCCAAACGCCGGGCCAAAGCGTCACCGCCATCACGCTGCAAGCGATGCGCAAAAACCGCGAAAAAATCACCGTGCTCACTTGCTACGACGCCAGTTTTGCCAGTGTCATGGATTTGTGCGGGGTCGATGTTTTACTCATCGGCGATTCACTGGGCAATGTCTGCCAGGGTCAAAGCTCGACCCTGCCGGTAACGGTGGCCGATATTGCCTACCATACCGCCTGCGTGGCACGCGGCAGTAAAAACACCCTGATCATTGCGGACATGCCTTTTGGCAGCTATGCCACCCCACAATCAGCATTTGACAACGCGGTAAAATTGATGCAGGCTGGTGCCCATATGGTCAAGCTGGAAGGCGGTGCCTGGCTGGCCGAAACCATCCAGTTTTTAACCATCCGTGCCGTGCCGGTCTGCGCCCATTTGGGTTTGACCCCGCAATCAGTACACCAGTTGGGTGGCTACAAGGTACAAGGCAAAACCAGCAGCTCGGCTGATTTATTAAAAAGCGATGCCTTGGCGGTACAAACGGCCGGGGCCATGCTGCTGGTATTGGAAGCCATTCCCGCACATTTGGGCAAAGAAACCACCGAACTGCTGACCATTCCCACCATTGGCATTGGGGCCGGGCCAGATTGCTCGGGCCAAGTGCTGGTGATGCACGATATGCTGGGCGTGTTTCCCGGACGCAAAGCCAAATTTGTGAAAAACTTCATGGAAGGCCAAACCGATATCGCATCCGCCTTCTGCGCCTATATCCGCGCAGTACGCGAGCAAAGCTTCCCCGCCCCCGAACACTGCTTCTAATGCCATTAAAATATGACATCTACCATACTCAATCTACTTTCATCCAGTTTGACATCCACACTGCGGCTATGGAATGGCACCTGGGGCGTCTTGCCCAGCCAGCAGCCCAAACTGGAACTGCATTTGTACGACCGGGAAGATGATGCCCAATGCCGCCTGGTGCGCGAAGTATTGACCGAGTTAAACCTGGATGTCCTGATCTATCCCTGTCCGGTGGGTGGCAAGCGCTTTGCCAAACAACGCAAAAAACTGGCCCCCAAAGCCGGGCCGGGGCCAGTCTTGTATGACCCCAATACCAAAACCACGCTCATTTCAGCCCGCTCGATTATTGCCTATTTATTCAAAACCTATGCCCAAACCACTATCCCCCGACGTTTGCATTTACCACTGCTGAATACACTCAGCTCGCACTTGGCTACCCTCTCGCGCAGCACTTATCGCCATGGCGCGCAAGCATCCTATACCCCAAAGCAATTACTGACACTATACAGTTTTGAATCCAGCCCGTTTTCAAGACTGGTACGCGAGCAATTATGCAGCCTGGAACTACCCTATCATTTAATCAATTTAGGCAAATTGCAATGGGCCGATATGGGGCCAGCCGCGTTTCGTCTGGTACCCGGCCCCTACCACCCTCCCCCCGACAGCAAACGTGCGCTCTTTTTGCAACAACACGGCAAGGTGGAAGTCCCCTTCCTGATTGATCCCAATACCCAAGTTGCCATGTTTGAATCGCAAGATATTTTGCAGTATTTGCAAAAAACCTACCTCAAACCTAACCAGGAGCAATAAATTGAGCGCGGCGGTCGAGGAGACAATACTACGACACCTTAATGTAGTATCAAGCAAAGCATTTTATGGTATTGTGAATACCTCTAACCTTTTCGATTGATTTGGCTCACCACGCCTTTTTGCCTAACACATGCCAGCGCAACGCTTTAATCTGTTTCGGACCATTATGGCGTCCATCAGCAACCTGAGCATGACTGTCAAGGTTGCGACAACTGCGTCGCTGGTGTTTTTGGTATTTGTGATTACGGTAAGTTTGGTCAGTTATGATTATCTCGCTGCAGAATTTCGCAATACGATTTATGCCCAACAAGGCGCGCACACCAAAACACTAGCTGACAATATTGATGACAAAATAAATATTATTCATCATTCACTCATCGCCAATGCCAAACTCTTCCCCACCGAGTTACTCGACAACCCGGATCAATTGCAAATTTATCTCGACAGCCAATCATCCCTGCATTCGATGTTCGATACCGGTTTATTTGTTATTGATACCCATGGCAAATTGGTCGCAGAAAGCCCCTTCCGCCCGGATCGGCGGGGGCGCGACTTGTCGGATCGGGAATACTTCAAACATCCGGCACAATTGCAACAACCGTATATTTCAAAACCGTATGCCTCAACCCGCAATCGTGGCCAGCCGGCCTTGCGTATGACTGCGCCCATTTTCGACCAGCAAGGCCACTTTCTTGGCATCCTGGCGGGGCGTTTCGATTTATGGGGCAGCAATATTTTATCCAAAACCAATCACACCAAAATCGGCAACAAGGGCTATATTTTCATCACCGACCAGGACGGCATCATGATTTTGCATCCTGACCCAAAGCGCATTCTCAAATCCGCAAAAGGAGCGAATCCTCTGTTTGACCAGGCCCTCCAAGGTTTTGAAGGGAGCGCTGAAGTGGTTAATTCCTATAAAATACCGATGATTTTCACCTTTAAACGTCTGCAAACCACGCAATGGATACTCGCCTCGGCCTACCCCAAAGCCGAGGCCAATGCCCCCTTCTTGCATGCGCTACGCGTCATTATTATCACCATGGCTATCGGCTTATTGCTGATGCTCATTATTTTATCCACGCTGATGCGCCGCCTGATCAAACCTTTATCCCAGTTCACCGAACATGTTGAAACGCTGCCGCAAAAAGAGAGCGATGAGCGCATTTTCGCAACGCATTCGCGTGCTGAAATGGGTATTTTGGTACGCTCCTTCAATAAAATGATTGAAACCCTGGACAAACAACACCAGGAACTACAACTACACAAACAACAGCTCGAAGTATTGGTCAAGGAGCGCACCACGGAATTACGCCAAGCCCAGCAAATCGGCCATATCGGCAACTGGAAGCTGGTGGTGGCAACCCAGGCCATCACCTGGTCGGATGAGATTTACCGCATCCTCGGTTATGAACCGGGTCAACTTACGCCCAGTCGCGAAACCATGATGGCCGCATGCCATCCCGAAGATGCAATGATGCTGGCACAAGCTGAAACCCAAGCGCTCACCTTGTATGACCAGCATAGTATCGACCACCGCATCCTCCTGCCCAATGGCAGCGTGCGCTGGGTACACGCCGAGGTACGTAGCGAGCGCGATGCCAGCGGCAAACTGATCAGCCTGTCCGGCACCATTCAGGACATCACCGAGCGCAAACAGGTTGAGCAAGCCTTGATCGAATCACGCGAAGCCGCTGAAGCCGCAAGCCGCGCCAAATCGCTGTTTTTATCCAGCATGAGCCATGAATTACGCACCCCGCTCAACGCGGTACTGGGTTTTGCGCAACTACTGGCCATGGATGATGATGTGAGTGATGAAGTGCGTAGCAATGCCACCGAAATTGAATCAGCCGGGCGGCACTTGCTCGACCTGGTATCCGACATTCTGGATTTGGCACGCATCGAATCGGGCCATATTGATCTCTCGATTGAAGATATCGACCCCACCCTGATCATGAACGAATGCCTCTCGCTGCTGGAGGGCCAGGCACGCGAGCGCCATATCCACTGGACTTACCCAAGCAAATTACCGGGCCTACGCGCTGACCGCATCCGGCTGCGCCAAATCATTTTAAATTTACTCTCGAATGCAATTAAATATAACCGGGATGATGGCCAAATCGAAATTTCGGGGCAAATGCGGCCCAACAACCTGTTTCGCGTCAGCATTCGCGACAGCGGCCAGGGCATCCCACCAGACCGGATGAACGAGTTATTTCAACCATTTAACCGCATCGGGGCCGAACGCGGCCAAATCGAAGGCACCGGCATCGGCTTGGTAATTACCAAAACCCTGGTGCAAGCCATGCATGGCGATATCGGGGTCGAATCTGCTCTGGGCAAGGGCAGTACCTTTTGGTTCGAGTTACCACTCATCGCGACCGTTACCACCCGCAGTAGCGAAGGCAATGTCCATGCCGCCATTTTGGCAGCGGAAGACCATGAACCCAACCGCAAACTACTACAACGACAAATCGAAAAACTGGGTTATCGGGTCGATTTTGCCTGTGATGGCAGTGAAGCCTTGCAAATGTGGCAGGCCGGACATTATCAATTATTGATTACCGATTGCAATATGCCCGTCATGGATGGCTATGAATTGGCGCAAGCGGTGCGCAAACGGGAAGGCATTACCGGGCAGCGCACGCCGATTGTGGCACTCACTGCCAATTCGGCCAAGGATGCCGCCAAAGCCTGCATCGCTGCGGGCATGGATGATTTTCTGGTCAAACCGGTACACTTGCATCAATTGCAAAACACCCTGACCAAATGGTTAAACCCCACGACCCGCCCAGAGCGCGTGCCAGCGCATCCGATCCAACCACAGCAACACCCGGCCTATGCCGATTACCTTGAAACCCTGGCCGAAATGCTGGGTGACAACGACCTGGAAGAAGCCGGACGCATGTTACATGGCTTCCTCGAATCAGCGCGCGAATGCATTGCCGATGCGCGGGAGGCATTGATGCCACGCAATGCGCCCAATTTTGTGCGTGCCACCCATCGCCTGAAAAGTTCCGCGCGCATGATAGGCGCAACCGCCCTGTCCGATATTTGCCAACGGGCTGAACAAGCGGGAGTGCGGCGCGATTGGGATGTGATGGAGCGCGAATTACCGAATATTATTGCTGCGCTGGAAGAAACGGAAGAGCGGATTGCCGCCCTACCGCATCTGCCGCCACCTGCCCCACCTAAACCGGAAGAAAATCAGGAACTATCGAATTTGCATTTGATGTTGATTGATGATGACCCATTCATCCTCAACTACCTCACACGTCTGTTATCCTCGCGCGGCATCCATCAAATCCGCTTTGCCAGCAACGGCCATGCGGCACTGGAAGAATTAAAAAGCAATCAAATGCCAATTGATGTGATGGTGTGCGATCTGAATATGCCTGGTATGGATGGGGTTGAATTCTTACGCCACCTGGCCGATGCCAATTATACCGGGGCCATCATCATCATTAGCGGCAATGCTGATCTGCTGGCGACCATTTACGAGCTGGCGCAAGCGCATGGCTTACGCATTTTGGGCACGCTGGCCAAACCATTCACACCACAGCGCTTTTTTGATATTTTGAATTTGCAATTTGGCGAGCGACGCGTTGCCAAGCCTCGCTCTACCGTCCCTGTGCTACGCCCAACCGATGTCACCGAAGGCTTGCTCAATGGCGAATTCATCCCCTACTTCCAGCCCAAAGTGGATGCCATTACCCTCAAACCGTATGGTGCCGAAGCACTGGCGCGCTGGCAGCGCGCCGACGGCACACTGATTTCGCCTTTCGCCTTCGTGCCCTTGATGGAAATGCATGGCATGATCGATCAGTTATTCATCGCCATTCTGAGCCAAACCTTGGCCGCCAGCAAAATCTTGCAGCAAAATGGCTTTGACCACTTAAAGCTGGCGGTCAACCTGGCGTCTTCCACCTTGGGCACGCTGAATTTACCCGACATTATCGACCGCGAATTGCAATTGCATCAAATCAACCCGGAACAACTGATTTTGGAAATCACCGAATCGGGCTTGATGCATGATGCGCGCATTGGCCTGGATGTGCTGCTGCGCTTGCGCCTGAAAGGCATCGGCCTGTCGATCGACGATTTTGGCACGGGTTATTCCACCATTGATCAACTGCGCCGCCTGCCATTTACCGAATTAAAGGTCGATCAATCCTTTGTTGCCAGTGCGGCCAAAAACCCGGCCTCAAAAATCATTTTGGAATCGAGTATTGATCTGGCACGGCGCTTAAACTTGCGCACCGTGGCCGAAGGGGTAGAAAACGAGCTGGATTTGGAAATGATCCGAAAACTCGGTTGTGATGTGGTGCAAGGCTTTTTGGTCGCCAAACCGATGCCCTTGCCTGCGTTTATCGAATGGTTAAAGCATAATCCCGGTGCGCACGAATAAGTCAAAACCGGTCTACCTCTTTGGCTAATGCTTATCAACATCCAGATACAACCAATCGGCGTGCAACATCGGATGCTTTTTGAAGCCCTTGACCCAAGGTTGCACCACCCAATTGCGATAACGCCACATTTCCAGCACGCGGGCCGTATCGGCTTCAAGCTGACGTGTCATGGTGCGGTAGAGTTGGATATGCTCCGGGCTACCGGGCGGCACCGTGCGCGCTTTGGCAAAGGCATCATCAAACACCTTGGATTGGTAACAGCCAAAATTACCGCGCAAGGCATAGGGGCCATAATAAAGCGTGGCAAAATCACTGCCATCGGGAATTGATGCGGTATTGGCCAAACCAAACATCGGCAACTGGCAGGCATAGGCTGACTTTAAGTTGTCAGCAAACCCGGCGACGGGAAACTCCGCACGTAAACCAATCTTATTTAAGGAGTTGCGCCACACTTCCATTTTGGTTTTATCCCGTGCCGTCGGGTTTGAATGGATTTTGATGAGCAAGGGTTTGCCATCAGGCAAGGTGCGATAGCCGTCCGGCCCTTTGCGGTAGCCAAATCGGTCCAATAATTTATTGGCCAATTCCGGGTTGTACGGTATGCTGTTACGGTATTGGGGGTCATGCCCGACTACACTGGGCGGCACTTCCATTTCTGCCTTCACCGCCTGCCCGAAATAAGCCTGGGTGATCACGCCGGGAATGTCAAACGACATTGCAATGGCACGGCGCAAGGCAATTTTTTCCTTACTGTAGCCACCCACTACCGGGTCTTTAAAATTAAAATAGGTTGACCCCACGCCGGATTCAACAAAACGATATAGCCTGACGCCTTTTTTAATCAGCTCCGCATTCAATTTATCGCCAATAATCGCCCTGGGTACGACAATTTCGGGCAGCAAATCAAGATCACTTTGTCCACTGGCAAAAGACAACCAACGCGCTTGATGTTCTTCGATGATGCTCACTTCAACCCGGCCAATTTGCGGCAGTGATTTGCCCTTCATATCGACAATCACCTGGGCATCCCAAGGCTCGCCGCTGGATTCAAAATCCCATACCGTGGCGCGATAATCCGGGTTGGCTTCAAATACGATTTTACTGCGCGGCACATACTCTTTCAAAATATACGGCCCGGTACCAATCGGGTGGCGGCCACTGTCCGAGCCATACATTTCCACCACTTCGCGCGCCACGGGTGCGCTGGCACCATCGGCCATGTAATACAAAAAGGTATAATCGGCGCGTTTCAGGCGATATTGCAAGGTATATCGATCCAGTGCCTTGAGCCCGGCAATCGGCGCATTATAATCAAATTTACCAGTCTTTTTGGCCAATTCAACCTGTTCATCCAGGCCGATAATTTTATCTTCATAATCACCCGATTGGGTCGAACGGTTGACCGGGTCCATCACCCGCTGCAAGGTGTAGATAAAATCTTGCGCGGTCAACTCGCGCCGTTGGCCTTTAAATGCGGGGTCGGGCGTAAAGTAAATGCCTTTTTTGATATGCACCGTGAACACTTTGCCGCCCTCGGTAATTTCCGGCATGGCTACTGCAAGCACAGGACGCAATTTTACCGGGCGCGCCAGATAATCATAGGCGTACAGATTTTCAAAAATATTGCGCGCTGCCCAGGTCGAATACAGGCTATTGGTGCGCATCAAATCAAAACCATCATCGGCCCCTTCAAAAGTGACGTGCAATACTTTATTGGGATCAGCCTTGGCTACCAATTCACCACTTGCGAATGTGGCACAAACCAAACCAAGCCAACCCGCCCACTTATTCAAGCCCATTCTTGCTCCCTCGTTCTACGCCTGACTGGTATGGTAGCTGGTCACCAGTTCCACTTCATCTTTCGAACCCAAAAATACTGGCACGCGCTGATGCAGCTTGGTCGGTTGGATATCCATGATGCGTTGCCGACCATCAGTAGCAGCACCGCCCGCCTGCTCAACAATAAACGCCATCGGATTGGCTTCATACATCAGGCGCAATTTACCCGGCATACTGGTATCACGCAGGTCGGCCGGATACATAAAAATGCCGCCGCGCGATAAAATCCGGTGTACGTCCGCCACCATCGAGGCGATCCAGCGCATATTGAAGTCGGTGCCACGCGGCCCGGTTTTACCCGCCAGCATTTCATCAATATAGCGCTTCACAGGCGGGTGCCAATGGCGTGCATTGGAGGCGTTAATCGCAAATTCACGGGTGGTCGCCGGAATTTTGATATCGCGCTGGGTTAGCACCCACGAACCCATCTCCCGATCCAGCGTAAAGCAATTGACGCCATTGCCGGTGGTCAGCACCAGCACGGTTTGCGGGCCGTACACCGCATAACCTGCGGCCACTTGCTGCGTACCCGGTTGCAGAAAATCCTGCTCGGTCGGGGTATGCATGTCTTCCGGCGCTTTCAACACCGAAAAAATGGTACCGATCGAGACATTCACATCGATATTGCTGGAGCCATCAAGCGGATCGAACAACAACATGTATTCGCCGCGCGGGTAGCGGTTGGGAATCAAATGAATGGTTTCCATTTCTTCCGAGGCCATCGCCGCCAAATGGCCACCCCACTCATTGGCTTCGAGTAAAATTTCATTGGAAATCACATCCAATTTTTTTTGCACTTCGCCCTGGACGTTTTCACTGTGCGCACTACCCAGCACATCGCCCAAAGCGCCCTTGCCCACCGCATGGCTAATGGTTTTACAGGCACGCGCCACCACTTCAATCAACAGCCGCAATTCGGCGGGAATGGTATTGTGCAAGCGCTGCTCTTCCACCAGATATTGCGTTAAACTGATACGTTTCATTGCATTCTCCTTTACGCTGCCAGTGCCTTGGTGATAATTTCGAGTACATCCCCCGACAATTTTTTGCTCTTGGCCACCCGTTGCAAAGCCTGTTCCATTTTGACTTGCAAGGCGGGCGCGTAATTGCGCCAGCGATCCAGGCTGCGCGCCACCCTCGATGCCACCTGCGGGTTGAGCGCATTTAATGCCAACACCTGTTCCACCCAAAAGTCGTAGCCGCTGCCATCCAGGGCATGAAATTGCGCCGGATTGTTTTTGCAAAAGGTCAGCACCGAGCTATACACCCGATTCGGGTTTTTCAGGGTGAAGTCAGGATGTTTGGTCAACTCACGCATCGCCGCCACATCGGTATGGATGGCCGTGGCTTGCAAGGCGAACCATTTGTCCACCACCAAGGGGTCTTTCTTGAAGTCTTTATAAAACCGTGCCAAGGCTTTTTCGCGCGCCTTGGTTGCAGCCTTGAGCTCAGGCTTACTCAAACCATCCGGCATGAAATTCACCAGCGCCGACAAAGCAGCAAAACGGTCGGTCATATTATTGGCATCATCAAACTGTGCCTGCCCCAAGGCTAACACCTCTGCATCCGGTGTCGCAAACAAGTAATGCAGCGCCAGGTTTTTTAAACTGCGCCGTCCGGCCGAACTTGCATCCGGCTTGTAGGGCCCCATAGAAACTTCATGGGCAGTACGCAACTCCCGCACATAATCGGCACGTAACTTGCGCCCTAGCGTAGCGCGCATGAAGCAACGAGCGGCGTGAATTGCCTGTGGATCAGCCGCAACCATTTGCTCGGCAATCACGTTTTCGGTAGGTAAGGTCAGCGCCAAATCACGGAAACCTGGGTCAAGCCGGGTGTCGTTCAAGCTGGCACGCATGGCATCGATCAGCGTCGCATCCAGCGTCAGCTCCGCCCCGCTTTGCGCCTTCCGCGCCAAACTTTGCAAGCGTGCCATCATCAAACGCTGGCCTGCTTCCCAACGATTAAAGGCGTCGCTATCGTTGGCAAACAAATGCAGCAATTGCGCATCAGTGTAGGCATATTCCAAATCAACCGGAGCTGAAAAATTACGCAATAAAGACGGTGTCGGTTCTTCGCCAACGCCAGTAAATACAAAACTTTGTTTGGCCTTGGTCAACTCCAGCACCAACGTCGATGCACCACTTTGCACGCCGGTTTGCGCGCCATTTTCCAGATATAACGGTAAATCGCGCCCATCGCTGCCAAGCAAACCGCAAGCCACCGGAATATGAAACGGCTGCTTTTTGGCTTGGCCGGGGCTAGGTTCGCTGCGTTGTGACAAGGTCAGTTCATACGTTTGTTTAGCCGCATCATAGCGCCCGACTGCCTTGACTTTGGGCGTACCCGCCTGGCTATACCAGCGTTCAAACTGTTTAAAATCACGGCCATTGGCATCGGCCATGGCGGCGCGAAAATCATCACACGCCACCGCTTGCCCGTCATGCCGTTTGAAATACAAATCCATGCCTTTGCGAAAGCCGTCCACCCCCACCAGGGTTTGATACATACGCACCACTTCCGCGCCTTTGTTGTAGACCGTGGCCGTATAAAAATTATTGATTTCGACATAGGTATCGGGTCGCACCGGATGCGCCATCGGGCCAGCATCTTCAGCAAACTGTATCTGACGCAGCAAGCGCACATTATCGATACGGCAAATCGCCCGCCCGGAATCGGTGCCTATCATATCGGCAGAAAATTCCTGGTCGCGAAATACGGTCAAACCTTCTTTCAGCGAAAGTTGAAACCAATCGCGGCAAGTGACGCGGTTACCGGTCCAATTGTGGAAATATTCATGGCCGACCACGGCTTCGATATTGGCATAATCAACATCGGTTGCCACGCGCGGATTAGCCAGCAACAACTTGGTATTGAAAATATTCAAACCCTTGTTTTCCATCGCGCCCATATTGAAGTCGCCCGTACCCACGATCATGAAGCGATCCAAGTCCAATTCCAGGCCATAGCGCTCTTCATCCCAGCGGATACTGTTTTTCAGCGAATCCATCGCATGTTGGGTTTTGTCCAGATTGCCTTCTTCGACCCAAACTTGCAACAACACTTCACGCCCCGATTTGAGGGTATATTTTTCTTCCTGAACCACCAATCGTGCCGCCACAAGGGCGAACAGGTAGGAAGGTTTTTTAAATGGATCTTCCCACTTGGCGTAATGACGGCCATCGCCCAGATCACCCTGCTCGATCAGGTTGCCGTTGGATAGCAAAACCGGATAGCGCTTTTTATCGGCGCGCAACATGACGGTGAATTTCGCCATCACATCGGGGCGATCCGGGAAATAGGTAATGCGGCGAAAACCTTCGGCTTCGCACTGGGTAAATAAATTGCCATTGGAAACATACAGACCCGAGAGCGAGGTATTGGCCTTGGGTGAGCACTCGGTTTCAATTTCCAGCGTCACTTCTGGCGGGGCATTGGGAATGCGTAATTCGGTGGCGCTGAGCTGATAATTTTTTCGACTCAGAACCAGGCCGTTCATGCGCAGGCGAATTAATTTTTGCTGCTCACCATGCAGCACAAGCTCGCCGCCGACAGCACTGGCAACACTCGCCTTGCCCGCCTTGCCCGCGCGATCGGCGGGATTGCGACTCATGGTTAAGCGAGTGGCGACGCGGGTTGCGCCAGGGTCAAGATCAAAACCCATTTCAACGGTATGCACCAAATAGCCTGGCGCGGTGTAATCAAGACGGGAGATAGTGGGGTGAGCGGGTGTGCTGTTCTCTGTGCGCATAAGTTTTTGAGTGGCGAAAGTGGATGCAAAGCGCGATTTTACCAAACCTGCTCAATCCCATGGCAAATTTATTTCGGCGTTTGCACAAAGCCGCTTGTCAAGCCCGGCAATAGCCTTTCTGACGATGAATTTTCTCGCATCGTTGTTGAATCGCAACAGTCAACTTAAAATTTGAATTTCACAAATGAATTTTGCAAATAAACCGCATTTTGTCAACCTGCTACTCTGTAAGGCGTTCCTCTCCTGTCGCCTGATGCGACAAACACCCAATAAAAAACCAAACCGCAACGTCATAACCGTATAAAAATGCTTTGCTTACGCCTGGATATGCTGTACCTTTCTGCCTGTCCAGATACTCGTTTCAATATAGGCAGGTATGAATGGCGTTAGGTTCCAATTTAGCCTTTTTCATCGTTAGGAGAATATTCATGCAGTTCAACACAAAACTTATACCCTTGGTTGGCGCAGTGGCGTTTGCCTTTGCTGGTAGCACTTTCGCGCAAGACCTGGTCGTCAAAATCGGCCATGTGGGCCCTATTTCCGGCGGCATTGCTCACTTGGGTAAAGACAATGAAAATGGCGCAAAAATGGCCATTGATGATTTGAACGCCAAGGGCGTCACCATCGGCGGTAAAAAAGCCAAATTTGAATTGCTGGCAGAAGATGATGCCGGCGATCCAAAACAAGGCACCACGGTGGCGCAAAAACTGGTCGATGCCAAAGTCAATGGCGTGATCGGTCACTTGAACTCCGGCACCACCATCCCTGCTTCCAAAATCTACTTTGATGCGGGCATCCCACAAATTTCCCCATCGGCAACCAACCCAAAATACACCCAACAAGGCTTCAAAACCGCGTTCCGTGTGGTGGCCAACGACGGCCAATTAGGTGGCACTTTAGGCCGCTATGCGGTGCAAATTTCCAAAGCCAAGAAAATCGCCGTGATTGACGACGCGACTGCATACGGTTCAGGCGTGGCAGACGAATTCAAAAAAGGCGTGGCATCGAAAAAAGGCGCGGCTGAAATCGTGGCAACCGAACACACTACCGACAAATCGACCGACTTTGCTGCAATTTTGACCTCGATCAAAGGCAAAAATCCTGACTTGGTCTTCTTTGGCGGCATGGATGCGGTGGCAGGGCCGATGTTAAGGCAAATGAAATCCTTGGGCATCAATGCCAAGTTCATGGGTGGTGATGGCTTGTGTACAGGCAAACTGGCCGAACTGGCTGGCGATGCCATCGGTGAAGGCACAGTCGTTTGCGCAGAGGCTGGCGGTGTTGAAGATGCGGGCAAAAAAGGTCTGGAAGACTTCAAAGCTGCTTACAAAAAGAAGTTCAATGTCGATGTCCAAATCTATGCGCCGTATGTGTATGACGCAGTGATGGTCATGGTTGATGCGATGAAGAAAGCCAATTCGGCTGAACCTGCAAAGTACTTGCCTTTTATCGGCAAGACCAACTACAAAGGCATCACAGGCAATATCGCTTTTGATGCCAAGGGCGACATCAAAGATGGCACACTGACTTTGTACACCTACAAAGCAGGCAAACGTGAAATCCTGACCGTTACCAAGTAATTTATCCTGCCATACCCGCACGCAAGCATCATTGGTGCGGGTTTTCCGGATTTTCGGCAAGGAATAAAAAAAGCGCTCAATGAGCGCTTTTTTTGATGCAACTAACCGGGTAATGGCTTATTTTTGCGACAAAACCCATTTTACCAGGGTATGGGCTTCGGCCTCGGTCACTTGCGCATTGGCTGGCATGGGAACCGCACCCCAAGTACCGCTACCGCCCTTGATCACTTTGGTCACCAACTTGGCTTCAGCATCTTTTTGCCCCGCATATTTTGCTGCAACATCTTTAAAAGCCGGGCCAACCACTTTGTTGGCAACCGCATGGCAGGTCATACAGTTTTTCGATTTTGCCAATTCAGCGTTCGCCATCGCGCCGCCTGATACCAACATGCCCACCGCCACAGCTAACCATAAAGTCGTTTTCATCATTTTCCCCAGAGAATTAATTTGCACTATTGTAGCGCGTTTTTCCACACTCACTGCCAACTTACTGGCTCCTTAACGCCTTGCAGCAGGAAGCAGTTGACAGCAAGCCCGAAGCGTACCACACTTAGCATATGCAATTGTCTGTAAGGAACTATCATGCCAATGATCATACTCACCGTTATATTAGTCGCCCTTAAATATTTCGAGGTGTGGCGCTTCGCCGAAATGTCCTGGTGGTGGGTCATCCTCGCCTTTGCAGCGACATTTGTCTGGTTTGAATTTTTGGAACGGATGCTTGGGCTGGATAAAAACAAAGCGCATGATGCTTATGACAAAATCCGGCGCGACCGCGTCAAACGCGAATTTGAACAGCAAAATCGTCGCAAAAAGTAATACCGCGTGGCCACAATGAGGAAACAATGGATAAAGTCAATGCGCTAAAACAAAGCGATTTATTTTACAATTTATCGCAGGAGCAACTTCAATCAGTCGCCGCCATCGCCCAAGAACGGCATGTTTTGCAAGATGAATTAATTTTCCAGGAGGGCGATTCGAGCCGGGAAGTGTTCGTGATTGTGAGCGGCAGCGTCGAAGTCTCACATCGCAACTACAATCAGGCACTCTACGGAGCGGATCAGCAAATTCTGGACAGCGATGTGGTTGTATTGGCAACGCTTGCCAGCGGCCAATCCTTTGGCGAAATTGCCTTTATCGACAAGGCCAGCCGCGAAGCGAGTGTGATCAGCCGTGCGCCCGATACGCTGTTGCTCTCGATTGCGGCCGATGCATTAATGGCACTATGTGAAGCCAATCCGGCCGTGGGTTTTTTAATTCTGCGCAATATTGCCAAAGATCTGGCCTTTATTATTCGAGAACTGGATTTGCACATGCTGGGTCAAATTTATTGGAATGGGCCTGTCATGGATGACGAATCCTGATTTCACCGCCACAACATCCTTCAACTTATTTAATCCATGCAATCCATGCAATTTATGCACACACTCAATACCCATCCCAGCGTTGCAGTAAGGAGGCATCATGTCTGACCAGGAAAGCCCGCCCGAAGCGCCGGATGAATCCAACTTTACCTATGACGTGGTGGTATCTTTACCCGAATGGGTAGAGAGGTCGATTGTTGAACAACAAGCCAGACAAAGCTTGGGCGTGCCCGAAGAAATGCTGGCGCATTTAATGAAGTCGATCCAGGAACATCGGATGGTCAAAGTTAAAACCGATGTCCCGCGCGACAAAGCCGACGCGACCGCCAAAAAATTTGAGAGCGTCGGCTTTCGCGCCGAAGTCACCCATACCTTAAAACTCAAAAAACTCACGCAAAAGACAAGTGACGGCAAAGTGGTTTGCCCGGCTTGTGAAACCAAGGTGCTCCCTTCGCCGGAAACGCAATGCCCCAACTGCGGCGTGTATATCAACAAGCTCACCGAAGAATTTTTATTGCGCAAGCGTTTGATGAAAAAAGAACGCGATTTGGTTGAATTTGCCTTGCGCGATCAAAAGAAAATCGAAGAATCGACTCGCCGTCTGGAAATGGAGCAAAGAATCCGCGCCCAAATCAAAGCCGAAATGGAACAAAAATACGGCAAAATCGGGAAAAACCGCAAAAGCGCGCTGGATAAAATGCCACCCTATAGCGTCCCTGTATTGGCACTACTGGCCATCGTGGGGGCCTTCTTTGGCGGCAGAATGCTGTCAATTGATTTTGACGGCAAGCGCCAGGTTCTCAATACCAACAGCGCCAATATCAAAGATGATGAGGTGCAAAAAGTCCTCAAACAAACCAATCAATTGCAAGTCGATTTGGCACGCGCTGTCGGCAAAGATGCCGAAGCCGCAAAACAGGGGGTGGCGATTGATCCAAAAGATTCACTGCTGGCCAGCCCCGGCTCGCCTGACGCGCCGCCGATGGATACCAGCAACCTGACGCCCATCATTACGCCTGAGGCCAAGTTGGACGTACAAACCGAATTGGCCCTGATGCTGGCTGAAATCGGGCAAATTGATCGTTCGCGCGAGTTAATCGACAAAATCTCGACGCTCGCCAAAGTCAGCACCAATGTCAAGGTCGCGCTGCAATTGCGCGTCGTACAAGTCGAAGTCGATGCCTGGGCGATTGTACATAATCTGAAACCGGGGCAAGAATCCATTGCCAACCTCAGCAAACAAGTGGCGGCAGTGCCCGATGATGGCGAACGCTGCGTGACCAGTGCGCATATTGCGGCCATTCTTTTACGCCGCGCGGACATTGACCTGGACGCCGTCACGCCGCTGTTTAATTTGGCAGAAGATGCCTACAAAGCACAAAAAGGCAATAAAAATGATCCACGTATCGGTCATGAATTATTGATCGGGCGTGGCCGGGCCATCTTGCATCATGCCCAAACCCGGCTTGACCATGGTTATCGGCAAAAAGCGATTTTATTGACTGGCCAGCTCGACACCCTGACCCGGATTGCGCCTGATACCAGTGCCGCCGTGCTATATGGTTATAGCCAACAACTGAGCCGCATAATGGGCAATACCGATGCTGCGCAAAAAAGCCTGGCACTGGCACTGGGCAAAGCGCGTAAATCCCCCTCGTTGGCGCAAGAAGGACGCGTTTTGCGCAGCCTTGCCGATGCCAGCAACACCTATCCGGAAATGCAAACGGCCTTGGCCAGCTTGAACGCCGATGCCGAAAAACGCCCGCCTGCTGAATTGGCGGCGGTGTTACTTGAACTTGGCTTGATTCATGCAAGAAATGGCAGCGAAGCAAGTTTGCACGAGGTGCAAAAAAGAATGACTGAATTGGTGCGCCCGGATGCCGGCCTGTCCGGTTTTGAAGAGCGCCTGCGCGGAATGAGTGAAATCGCCCAAGCCTTAAGAGCCCAAAAACTCAATGACCCGGTTGCCATGGAAACGCATATTCGCCTCGCTGCGGCCTTGGTCAACTAAACGGGCTGAACCCGGCCAGGCCTCTGGCCGGAATCAATTCCCAAATCAATTCCCAAATCAATTCGCTGGCAACGCCAACATGAATGCCGGAGCCTGAAACGGCCCCGGCACTTTGGATGGCTGCCCTACTTGGCCTCTTACTTGGCCTCTTACTTGGCCACAGGACAAGCCAAACGCTGTTCCGTCATACAAGGCAAGGGCGAAGTGCTGGCTTGATAGCTGAATACACGGATCTCTTGCGCTTCATACACCGGCACATACAGTTCAGCATAGCCCAAGCTGTTGTAACGCACCCCAATGCCGCCAATGGTAGACTTGGTACGACCTGCAGCCGGGCCACTTGCAATCGGGGTTTGCGTGGTGTTGGCACCCAAACTGACATTGATATCAAAAATCAGGCCGACATCGTAATTCCAATTGGTGGTATCGGTATTGTTTTGCGCACGCAAGACCCACACTTTACCCGCTTCATCGCCACCCACCACAATTTGTGGCTTCACCAGACCGATTTGTGCTTTAACCGGAACAAACGCATGGGCCTTACCCGGTGCCAAACGGCCACTACCGGCGGTGCCAGCCAAAGTTGGATTAGGACGGATGTTATCTTGCAAAATATGGGTGATCCATGGGCTGCTGAAGATTTTGCCGTCTTTTGGCATTTCCAGCGCATACACACGACCCGGAATAATGCTCGCGGTTTGTGTGGTGCAATTATCCGGGGCATGATTGCTGGCTAAAATATCGAGCTTGCCATCGCGGTTCAAATCGACCAACTGAACGGCAAATGGGAAGCCCTGGTCGCTACTCAAATCGCGCACTTGTGGCAATTTGCCTGCCGCCAAATTCACATCGCTCCATTTACCGCCCACGGGTGCGCCATACAAAGTAATTTTGCCGCTGGTGGGCATGCCTTGACCTGTACCGCCAGAGAAGAAATGGGTAGCCACGATTTCGGGAATGCCATCTTTATTCAAGTCTGCCGCATCCAAAGCAATATCAGGCCCCATAAAGTTTGCTGTTGGGCCGCCCCAGATCACTGTTTCCTTCCAAGGCACATTGCTCTGAATGGCCGTACCCGGATTTTTAAACCAAACCAATTCGCTAAACGGTGGATAGGTGGTCGCACCAACCCGAAAGCCGGAGCGCACGGTGACAATATCTTTTTTACCATCGCCATCCATATCAATAAATACCGCTTTATGATAGGCACGCGGAGAATTAGCAGGGTCCGTCGGGCTACCTGAAGATTGGGTACTTTGATGAACCAAATATTCGGTTTTGGCAGTGGAATCGAGGTTGACAATGGTCAAACGACCTGGTTTGGCCGCACTGATAAAGCCTTGTGGCACCAACAAAGCGCGAAATGACAACATACCGCTGGGTAGCATTTCCACTTCATTGGGCCAGACGGTATTGCTGGTGCCGTTCAAGTCGGTCAGAATTTGCACTTGCTTGGTCGGATCGAAGGTCGATGCATTCAAACTGTTGAGACCGGGAATCCGCGCGACCAGATCGCGTTCAAAAGGAATAAACGGTGGGCCGGGATTAGGATTACGTGCGGCATTTAAAAAGCTGGAAATACTCAAACCGTCGCCATCAGCATAATTATCAACATGCACAAAACCGGGCATGAATTTCAAAGGTAATTTACCCTTGGTGTAAATGGCGGGGCAAAACGTGGCGGCCATGGCGGGCCCAGCCAAAACGCAGGCAACAGTAAATGCTGCAATGGAATTCGTTAATTTCATGATGAATTTAAAATAGCAATTAAAAAGATAAACTTCAAAGTTAAATTTAAGAGATGAGTTTGGTTTGAAAAAATAGCGGGAACAGCTCACCATTCCCGCCCAAGGACACCTTGCCTGAAGAAACAACAACAAACTACAAACTACAACCTCTACTACTTACTGCCTACTGCCTACTGCTTACTTTCTGAACCTTCTACTGCATCAAACCAAACATCTTAAAAACTTTGGCTCATCAGGGTATGGTTCAAAATCGCACCGCCAGTACCCGTACCACCATTGAGCAAACCTGCACCAGTAATATAGGGCAATGGGTCGGCGTTGATGGTTGACAAAGGCAAACCAGCCACCACTTTCCAAACCATATTCCAATCGAGCGTATTCAATACGGCTTTGCCACCAATATTCAAAGGTGCGCCACCAGCGGTCAGTGGGCTGTTGTGGTCGGCAGTCAATGCATAAGTCGAACCAAAGCTTGAGCCATTGACGCGTACCCATTGTTTTTTGGTGGAAGGCAATTTGCCATACAATGCCTGTGCATAATTTTTGCTGGGGCCTGCGATGCTGTCATCGGCGAATTCCAAAATCACGGCTTGCACTGCAGGTGCCACTTTCACCGCATAACCGGCTGCAGGGTTATTCAAATCACCCGCATTGTTAGGGCCACGACTATTGTCATACGACATTAAAATCATGCCCTTGGGATCGACAAATTGGTTAGTGGTATCGCCCGTGGTCGCCAATGCGGCAGCGATCACCGAAACCTGTGAACCCAGGCTATGACCTGCGTAAAAGACTTGGCTGGCATCGGCCAACGGTGCTTTGGCCAAAGTTTGTTTGACAGCATTATTGAAATACCCGGCAAACTTGACGAAATCGGTATCGAAAAAGCTGCCTTCAAATTGGATATTGGCAACGATCATGCCTTTTTTCACCAAATGTTCAAACATGGCTTGGTAGTTGGTTGGGTTACCCAAGGACTTGCCTGCACCAAATGCAACCATAGGCATTTTGCCTGTTGCACCAGCGGGTGTCCAGATGCGCACGCTTTTACCGTCGGTCGTTTTATAGTCGGTAATAGTAAAGCTGGTATAGCGATACACATTCGAACCAGGGTGCTTAGCGTCGGCACTTTGGGCAACGGCCGTGGCC
>JBKJLF010000302.1:0-2735 GCA_046597185.1 Burkholderiaceae bacterium
ATACTGCTAAAAGCCACTTGCATATAACCCAAGCTGCGGTCGATATTGGTATAGGCATCCTCATCGCTACCAGTTACCACTTCATTGATGTTTTGCTGGAACCCGTTTCCCATCCAGTCAAACAATGTTGGGCCTGCCAAACCCCAGCCAGAGGCAATGCCCACAATAAATATTGCCCGCAGAGAGTTGGTGACTAAAGCCATCATCGAATCGCGGGATTGGCCGATCATAATCCGATAGCCCTGAATCATGATCCAAATGGTCATCAGTGTTAGCGCCACACTACCCACCCAAGCCATCGTACGACCGAGCAGGTTCACACCAAACTCGGCGATTTCACGATTGAGGAATGAATTGATTTGCTGGAAGAAAATCAGATTGGAAGCATCAGAAAGAACCGATGTCATGTTTTTCAAGGCGTCGAAACCACTATGGGAACTCGACAGACCGATGACAATTTCAAATGTGCTTTGCATAATGCTTCCAGTTGCTATTTGTTTGTGGCAGTGAAGCCGATTTTCGTTATTTCAAATCAATCGAGTGTTTCTGCGTTATACGAAAATACGCGTAATGCTTAACGATCGCGATCACTGACAGAATCGAGTGCAATTTTCAAAGTCGCGCCCTGAACAAACTTTCTTGCTGCCGCCTCTGCAAAAGTCTCGTCACCGTTATTTCCGGTCAAGGCTTGTTTGGTGAGTAATTTTTGATTGTCTAGCAGAGCTTTGACATAGGTTTCGTAAGCAGCAATTACCGTCATGGAATATTTCATGCTGGTGCCTGAGCGAGCCATAAATTGGCTGAGTTTGTTATCGTTGGCCGCCAATTTCCCTTGATCTGTACCGGCAGCGTCGCGCTCAGCAACAATTTCTTTTAATTGTATGTCTTGTTCACGCACGTTCTTCAGCATTTTGACCGCTTCGTTGTATTGGGTATTTTTTGCTATGACGATGCGCTGGCATATTGTTGATTGCTGGGTCTTGATGGCACCGGACATATTAAGCGTGAATGCCTCGGCCATGCTCGCGAGACTTACAGAACCATCGGCGCCGGGACAGGCGGCCGACATGCCATAGTTGGCGGCACGTTCCTCTAATTTATCCGTCATTGGCATTGAAGCATCGCTTAAACCATCAACGGTAATCAATTGCTGCTGCATGTGTGTTAGCTCTTGAACATGATGCCTAACATCTTCCGAATATTGCTGGCCCTGTCTTAAATAACGCATGAGATGCGTAATGTAGGCTTGCAAGGTATGAGGGATATCCGCTACCGGCATGCAATAGGCGCTGCTGGCCATCAGCATGCAGGCCAGAGCAACCGTAACCAAGGTCAGAGATTTGGTTTTCGCGCCATGCGATGTTGCTATTTTGAATTTCATAATTTTCTCCTTGGACTATGGGTTTCATTTGCTAAATCACGGAACGGAAAAATAAACATGTTGTAACTCAAGCGGTAGTGAAACTAGCGGCGCGTGAATGTGATGAATTTATGCTGGTCTTGCCGGAACCTTTGCGTTGATCGTAAAAATGTTGCAGCCATTGCTCGGGTTTCAAATCATCGATGGCAACACCTTCTGCCTTTGCGCGTTGTTCCAACACTCGATGCATGATTTCGATATTGTCGGTTGATGCCGAAATGACCGCGAGATGGTCGTCCATGCCGCGCAGGTTTAACTGGCAGACACTGGATGCATGGCCTTGCTTGACCAGGAAACAACGCGAGCGTTCGTCCAGACTTTTTACAACCTGGTATTCGGACTCAGTCAGCTTGAGACCATCGACGTAATCATCCCGACTTGCATTCGGGTTTGGCAGCAAGATCATGGTAGCGGTTTGCTCGATTAGCGCAGCTGAGATGTCGCTGCGAAGCGCATCTTCCGGACTCTGGGTTGCAAAAATGCCTAGGCCGTTTTGTTTACGTATGGTTTTTTGCTTGTTCTTGGCAAATTCCTTCAGGCCCCCCTTGCCGTCCAAAATTTTCCAGAATTCATCCATGACATAAATCAGCGGCCTACCATCGATCAGTGCTTCGAGGCGATGCAATAAATAATTAATGACCGGCACGCGGACTTCGGGGTTGTCAATAATATCGGTGTAGTCAAAGCCCACGATATTGGCATTTTGCAAATCGATGGTGTCACTCGGGTTATCAAATACCCAGCCCAATGAATTGCCCAGCGTCCATTTACGCATGCGGGCGAATAATCCGTCGTCACCCATATTGGGCAGGCTTTTCTGGAAATTCGTCATATTGCGCAAACGCATGGGGGTGTCGAGCATGCTTTCCACTGCACGAAAAATATCTTCTTCCTCGCGCGAGGTGTAGCTCAATTTGCCCGCCAACACTTTAATCAGATCAGCCAGAAACTGGACATTGGCTTCATTACGCTCGCATTGGAATGGGTTGAAACCGGTCGGCTTGCCATTTTCGAGCGCCATGTAATTTCCACCGCAGGCACGCACGAAAATTTCAGCCCCGCGATCTTTGTCAAAGAAGAAAATCGTTGGCGAGGGTTTTAATTTTTGCGCCTGGCTCAATAGAAAGTTGATTAAGGCTGTTTTACCGGTGCCAGATTTACCAATCACCATGGTGTTGGCAATGGCTTTTTCGCCCAACGAATTTTCAGCCGGATGGGTGGCATGAAAATTGAAGTGATAAGGCTGGCCATTGGCCGTTTGCAAGGTAGTGATGCATTCGCCCCAAGGATTGTTTTCTTTTTTGCCGGTCGCAAA
>JBKJLF010000317.1:0-5662 GCA_046597185.1 Burkholderiaceae bacterium
GCTGTTGGATTTAAAATTGGATAAAAGTGGCGTGCTGCAAGGCCTGAACTTATTACCCGCACTTAAAAAAAGTGGCACCCCGGTAATTGTGATGTCAGCACATTGCACAGGCGCAGCACCCAGGTTGTGCTTACAGGGCGGCATTCGTGCATTTGTGGATAAGATTCACAGTGCCAATGGCCTGCGCCCCGCGATTGAAATTGTGCTGGCCGGTGAAAAAAGCTTACCCCCGGAATGGGACCGCATCAACCCGGCAGATTTCTCTGCACTCAACACGTCGACGCGACGCGTACTCGAAAAAATAATGGCAGACCCTTCCGAGAGCAACCAAAGCATTGCGAACAAAATTTTCCTTTCGCATAGCACAGTGAAAAAAAATATGACCACCCTGTTGCGCTTCTTTGAATGTGAAAACCGTTATGAATTGGCCTATGAAGCAGAACGCTGCGGCTTTATGCCGGATTTGTAGCTTGCCAAGCGGTGGCAGACAAGCGGGGTAAGGCGAAAATGACGAGACAATTAATTAAACTTCACGCTGCACACAGCCGTAACGGGTTGGTTAACGATTTTACTGGCCAGTTCTTTGCCCGTTTCCATATCAAACTGCACCACATGAATCGCAGCCCTACTAACGAAATTGCATTAATCGGCAAGGACTTAGGGTACTATATCAGCAGCGTACAAGTCGCCAATGTTAGTACGTTGAACTGTACGTTTTAGCATACCTCCAATAACCAGCCAAAGGATTTCCCTATGAGCACCATTTTGCAAAGCTTAGCAGCACAACTGAAAAAAAACGGCATTGACCTTGCCGCCATCAAGGACGAAGGTATCACTGAAATTTCAGCAGTCTACCTTGATGAAATCGCTGGCGGAAAAGTACCGGGCGGAGTTGATTTTTGGAAAGGCCCAAGTGACTTCGCACGAGGTGACATCACTGTTGCGCCCATAACACGTTACTAACCAATTAGCATGTAAAGTCGTTTATTAAAGAAAATAACCCTTTAAAAATCAATGAGTTAAAAATATTTAACGCTAGCTTTACTTGCTATAGGGTTAGTAATGGCCTGGCTACCCGAAAGGGTAGGCCAGCGTAAAATATTTTTTATATTGAAATGATTATCGCAAAGTATGGAAATTTTTTACTCCAAGCTTGATGTCGTTGTGAAAATTGCCGAACGCTGCAATATCAACTGCACCTACTGCTACATGTTTAACCGGGGCAATGAAGAGTATTTGTCACACCCAATCTATATTACCGATGATGTCATCATGCAATCTGCTTCTTTTTTAGCTGCCGGGGCACGTGAGATAAACATTAAAGTTATCCGAATTATTTTTCACGGCGGCGAGCCATTAATGCTCAAAAAGGATAAATTTGCATGGATGTGCGAGACCTTTTTAACCGTGATTTCGCCCCATGCCGAGGTGCGCTTTACAATCCAAACAAACGCAATGCTGATTGATAACGAATGGATTGCGATCTTCCAAAAATTTGGCATTTCAGTTGGTGTGAGCATTGATGGCCCAGCGGCATACAACGACATTGAACGGATCGATCATCAGGGCCGTGGCACACATGCGCGGGTTGTCGCGGGCTTGCGCAAGCTGCAAGCGGCAACCAAGCGGGGTAATTTTGTTGACCCCGGCATTCTCTGTGTCATTAACCCAAATCATGACCCAAAGAAGAGCTATCGCCATTTTGTCGATGATTTGGGCGTAAAGCGAATGAGCTTTTTAATGCCGATGGAAACCCATGCCACCGCTTCGCCAGAATCAGTTGCCCGTATTGGCGATTATCTTTGTACGTTATTTGATGAATGGGTCAAGGACAATAACCCCAACCTAATGATCCGCGTCATTGATGAAGTATTAAAGTTCATGACTGGACTGAATCCGCTTAATGCGCCAGAACTTCTTCAAAAATATGGGCAATCCGCATTGCTGACGATCGCATCAAATGGCACGCTTGGTATCGATGACGACTTGAAGCCAATTAACATTGGAAATGAACTAGGAAATGTTAGAACAATGTCGCTTGCCAAATTTTTAAACTCATCCGGCGTACTGTATTTTAATAAAATAGCATATTCAATACCTACTGCCTGCCTTGAATGTTGCTGGCAAAATCACTGTCGTGGCGGCGCGCAAAATGGTTCGCTAATCAATCGCTATTCGGTTGAAAGGGAATTTGATAATCCATCGGTATTTTGCAAAGGGTTAACCCAATTTTACAGCCACCTAGCCAGTTATATGCTGGGGCATGGTGTAACGCTTGAACGCCTGACTCAAGCGCTCGACCATGATGATAGTCCTTATAAACAGCCTATTCTCGCCATTCCGTTTGGTATGAAAAAGAAAACTACAATCGCCATTCGGCCAACCGTTTAGTTTAAAACAAGGAAACCCATGATCGTTCGAGCCTTCGCGTCCGCGCTGTTTGTTGCGCTGTTACTCACCACACCATGTATGGCAGAACCGCCAAAGAGCGCGCCAGAACCGCGTGATGCGGTCGTCGCCCTTGCAGAAGAAATTCATCGCCAAGGCGTTACGATAATTTACAAAGAAAAAGAACATGCCGCGCTGCTTTACCTTGGCACCCAGCACACTTACAAGCCAGATGATGAAGAAGTGGAACCCATTGAAAAGTTTGTCGCCGAATTTAAGCCAACACTTATGGTGATTGAAGGCGGGGTTTGGCCGCTTGCGGAAAACAAGACGCAGGCAGTGCGCCGCTATGGGGAACTTGGTTTTGCACGCTTTCTGGCAGGCAAGAACAACATAAAGTGGAAGACTTTTGGCCCCACCATTGATGTGGAAATGGCCGAAGTCTTAAAGGCACATTCCGCAAGCGATGCAAAACTATATTATGCACTACGCATGGTGCCGCATTGGGTCGCGCAAGAAAGCGCTACCAGTCTTGAACAAAAGATGAGCGAATTTTTAAGTACCGAAAAATCTGCCACCAATTTTGGTAAAGCCTTCCCTGTCGATACTCGCCCGCGCACAATAGCCGAGCTAACCGAACTGTGCGCGGCTACATTCCCTGAACTGCCCGATTGGCGTAAGATCGGGTTTTCATACAAACAATTTGGCAAAAAACCGACTACCTTTTCTGCCGTGCAAAAAACCAGTCGTATAATTCGCAGCCGGGTAATCGAGAAGGAAATTATGGCCGCAGTCGAAAAAGGCGAACGGGTTATGGTGCTTTCTGCCGCCGAATATATGAATGGTACGGTAAGCCCTATTTTAACATGGCTTTCGACTTTTGATTAGCGCTTTAACCGCCCCCCATTTTCGCAATAACTGATAATAAACCAGCACAAAGCATTTTATGATAACAAAACCACCTGCGTGCGCTATGTTCGCGCCCTTGTTTGTAAGTGTACTGATAGGCGTGCCATGCATCGCCGCACCTGAGAAGAGTACGCCAGAACCGCGTCCCGCCGTTACTGCCGTGGCAGACGATTATGGCCAGCAAGGTTTGAGCGTGCTTTACAAAGAAAAGAAGCATGCCGCATTGTTGTATCTTGGCACCGAGCACAGTCATGACCCGGAACATGAGGAAATGGCCGCCATTGAAAAGTTTGTTGCCACATTTCAACCAACTCTAATCGTCGTTGAGGGGGGCTATTGGCCGCTTGAAGCCAACAAAACGGAGGCGATTCGCCGCCATGGCGAGTTTGGTTTTGCCCGCTTTCTAGCCGCCAAGAACAATATCCGTTGGAAATCCTTTGAGCCACCATTAGATGAGGAAACGGCCCAAGTCTTGGCGCAGCATGCGGCAACCGATGCTAAATTGTATTATGCGCTGCGTATGGTGCCGCAATGGGTGCAGCAGGAAACGGCCACCACGATCGAGCAAAAGATGGCAGCATTTTTAAGCGCCGAAAAGTCGCTCGTCAACTTTGGAAAAAACTTCCCTGCCGATACTCGGCCACTCACGGTCGATGAACTGGTTGAACTATGTGCCGTTAAATTGCCAGAATTAAGGGACTGGCGGAAAATAGGCACAACGTACAATGAAATCGGCAAGAAAGCGAATAGCTTTTACGCGGTAAAGAAAACCACCACGGCAATACGCAACCAAGCCATCGAAAAAGAAATGGTTGCCGCCATAGAAAAAGGCGAGCGCGTCATGGTTCTGGCTGGTGGCGGCCATTTTGGTATGATAACGCCGGTTCTGGCGTGGCTAAAGTCGATTGAGTAGTTGATCAGATTTGTGTGATCAGGCGAATTGCAACGCCAATTGCAAAGGCTGTGCTGAATAAAGTTTAGGCATAGCTAATTCGCGTTTTGATGGGAATAAAGAAATCCAGATATATCACGTACTATTTTGATGGGGGGGCGGATCTGGCGTTATGATTCTTAGTACAACTAAGTCGTGGCTATGTGGTGCGCTTCGTCCCTTTTGATCAGTTCCCCGATGCCTCGTTAGCCGAGCAGGCGCGGGCCATCAATCGAGCCATGGAAAACCTGTTTGCACGCTGCCCGGCCCAGTATTTTTGGCGCTACAACCGCTACAAAGTGCCGCATGGCGCAGCAGCCACACAGCCTGGCGAGGCGGCAGTATGAGGCTACTACTCGCCCTAATGTGGCTGATGCACTTTCTGCCACTATCGGTTTTGGGGCGCTTCGGCAATGCCGTTGGCAGCCTGTTGTTTCATGCGCTGAAATCGCGCCGCCACATCACGCTGACCAATTTACGGTTATGCCTTCCGCACTTGAACGAAGCCGAGCGCAGGCAACTTGCCAAACAGCGTTTTTATCGGGGGTTGACCCTTACGAAACCACTCGGGTACTCATTTCGCCAAAATGGAAGAAATCGGCACAATCAAGTGAAAACAGGTGCCACGGCCGACCAGCGAGCGCATGCCAATGCGGATGCCGACTTCTTTACATAAGCGCTTGACGTTGATGAGGCCGATGCCGTTGCCGCTCTCTGGTGCGGGCTCGCCCTGGTCGGTTTGATACCTTTCAAATTGCAGCTTCTCTTGTTCTTCGATCAAATTGATGAAGTTGTCGGCGCGATCTTGACTGTGCAAGTTGGGTATGCCGGGGCCGTTGTCCCACACCACCACGTGGTAACTGTCGGGCGCGGGGTAAAAGACCAGGCGCACCTTGCCGTCTTCCTTGCCGTATTTAATGGCATTGATGATCAGGTTGCCGATAATGCGTTTGAATTCTTCTTCATTGGTTTGCAGGCTTGCGTGGTTGCCTGCTTTGTTTTCACAACTTAAATCGATGCAATAGTCTACCGCCATGGGGTTGAAACGGGTAGCAAAATACTCGCATAGCAGGTGGATGGCCAAGGCTTGGCCGGGGGCCAAAGGCGGCAAGGGGTTGAGCATTTTCGCTTGGTGAACAATTTGCGTCAGGCCAGCGGCCATGGTTTTAATTTCATTTTGCAGCCAAACGGCGGTAGCGCGTTGGGTGGCGTTGGGCGCGGTGGTGATCAAATCATTCACTTTGAAGGCCATGGGCACCATGCCGGTTTTAATATCGTGGGTAGCATCGGCCAAGCGGTCGTTGCGCGCCGCCAAATCCTGCGCCATGGCATCGCGCTCGTCGTAAAGGGCTTGGAGGGTGGCGTTTTTGCGGTCGAGTTCGGCGTTGGCGGTGGCTAAGGCGGTGTTTTTGTTATCGAGTTCGAGGTTGATGG
>JBKJLF010000485.1:0-8948 GCA_046597185.1 Burkholderiaceae bacterium
ATCGCCAACATGGCCCCCGGCGGCCGAGGACTGGAGCCCCAGGTTTTGAGTACCGTGATTAACTCACAACGCCAACCCAACTCGCGCCAACGCACGCAGGTTTGCAAGACTTCATAATCGAGGCTATCCATTGCAGCGGTCTATTTCCAGTCTATTTCCAGTCTATTTCAATTGTTTCAGATATTCTTCTGACAGCTTTTCAAACAGCATATGCGTTTCATCGCGCAAATACGGCCCGATCAGCGACAATACCTGATAGCAACCGCGTGCCAAGGCATCGGACATGGCTTGCTGTTCGGTATATTTACGGGGATTGCGCACATATTCGTAAGACAGCCAATAGGTTGCCACCACCACCATATTAGTCGCCATGGCTTCGATTTGCTTGTCCGATGCATCCATCGCACCTTCTTTGCGCAAATCTTCACACAATTGACGCGCCACTTTGATTTTATGCGCCAGGATTTGCTTGAAGTGTAATTCCAGTTTGCGATTGCGCGATAGCAAATCGCTCAAATCGCGATAAAAGAAGCGAAAACGCCAAATTAACTCAAACATCAGATGCAGATAGAGCCAGACATCTTCAATATTCGAACGACGCCCATCCGGCACCGCCAAAATACGTTCAATGTCTTGCTCAAACTGCAAAAAGATAGAATTGACGATATCGTCTTTATTGCGAAAATGATAATATAAATTGCCTGGCGAAATATTCAATTCCTCGGCGATCACAGTGGTCGTGATATTGGGTTCCCCGAATTCATTGAACAGACGCAAAGACAATTCCAAAATTCGTTCGCGTGTGCGGCGTGGCGCTTTTTGTAGCATGGCGGCAAATCTTTCCTGTCAGCTTCAGATATCGCCTAGGATACCACCGTTTTTGCATTCTCAAAAAATATTGCACGAATTGACGATATTCGGGTTCTTACTGAACAACATTGACCACCCCCGATCCAGCCTGATCCGCTGTCAGCTAGCCATTTGCCACCTTCAAATAACGCGCCAGATCATCCAGCACATCATTTAAGGCTGTCACGGAAAAATGATGATTTTTCTCGGTTGCAGGTTTTTTCACCAGACTTAAACTGACATCTTGCAAAACAGGCAATTTCAAGCGCAATCCATGGGCCGCCAATTTCGGACCAATTTCATCGCGCCGCTCCCACAACATCATGCGGGTGTTTTGATACGCATTTTCGCACATGCGGCGGCGATTGCTATAGCTAAAAATATTGGTAAAAAACATTTCACTGTCTTCCTTGCTAGGCTGAAACAACAGGATTTCCGTGTCGGGATACATTGCAGCATAATTGCCCATGCCCGCTTCCAGGCGCGAATGCAAGATCGAGCGTAAGGTTTGTGATACCACGTTCACCAGGCCACCCGTCGCCAAACGCCCCTGCCCATGCATATTGCCGGAACTATACGGCACAATCGGATTAACACAAAATAACACATCAATATCTTCTGCCAGCGCAATCGAGGCGTGCATGGTTTTATGCAAAGCGCCATCCACAAATTGCCGCCCTGCAATTTCGACCGGAGGAAAAAGGCCCGGCACCGAGGCACTGGCTTGCACCGCCACCGAAATCGGTACATGATCCCACCCTGGCGCGCCAAAATTGACCGAGGTGCCAGAATCCAGATCCGTTGCCACAACAATAAGCTTATGCTCCAAGTGCCGAAAATCATTGGTGCGCAAACCAATCGAAAAGGTGGCTCGCAAAAACTCATCAATCCCGTCATTGGATAGAATACCCGTTGGCAGCGCTTCTTTCATGCGCTCAAATGACTCCAATATGCCTGCCTTGCCCGCGCGCCGCACGTAACGATAAAGCGAAGTGGCGAACAAGCCCGGTATCATTTGAATACGTGTGCCAAATTCCCTCCAAGCGGGCTTCATCAAGATTTCAGGTTTGAAGAAATAGGGTGTGTCGGATTCGGGCGTATCACTTTCAATAAAAATACGGCACATTTGATGCGGGGTAATGCCATTGGCCAAAGCCGAAGCTATGATGCCCCCGGCGCTAACGCCCACATAGATATCGGCGTTATTTAAATCCAGGCCTTCAATGGACTCTTCAATTGCGGCCAAGGCACCAATTTCATACACGGCCCCCAATGGCCCACCTCCCGCCAAAGCCAAGCCTATGCGTGGGCGACGGCAAGCTTTTTTACCCTTAAAGTCTAATATAGTAGCCATGATACGTCCTTTTTTTCAAAAAAAAAGGCCTATGCCAAATAAAGCACAAGCCTGTTTATCGTTGCTGCCGCCCCGGAAGCGGCATTCATCACATTACTCGTTTGCAGTTGGTGTTGCCTCTGCACTGCCAGCCGCTACCGGATTAGCTTTTTTGCTTGCTATCTTTTTAGGTGCCGCTTTAGATACTGCTTTAGGTGCGGCTTTCTTAACCGGGGCTTTCTTGGGCGCTACCGGACGCGGCATTGTAGCCTTCACAGCAGCGGCAGCAGGGCCTGCTTTTGCCACAACCTTCGTGGCTGTTTTGACAGCAGGGGCAGCAACTTTTTTCGCCTTGGGCGCATCTGCCACACCCGACTTTTTGCCGGACAATTCGGCGACGGCCTTACTTAATTCTTCCACCCGTTGCGTCAACATCTGGATGTCTTTTTGGGTTGGCACGCCCATGCTCACCAAAGCGCGGGAAACCCGGTCTTCAAACACCTGTTCCAATTTATCCCACGAACCAGTTGCCTGCTTGCTGACGCCATCGGCCATTTTGGTGACCGTGCCTGTCACATCGGAAACCCCGTTTTCCGCGAATTTTTGCGTGCGCTTTTGCAAATCCGTGCCTTCCTTGACCAGCTTGGTAAAAACTTTACCACCTTCTTCCTGAGCCTTGGCAAATGCACCCAAGCCAGCTTGCCAAATTTGCTGCGCAGAAGTGCGCACTGCATTGACCAATTGTTTGTCGTCGGTCTTGCCTGTTGATTTTAATTTTTTTACCATTACCTGCTCCCAATATTTAAAACTGAAAAAGTCGGAACAACCGACGGACATTCAATCATGCCATTGTAACGGCCAAATCTAGAGATGGGGTTCTAAACGCAGGGCAATAATTGCACGATCCAGGGCAATTCGTGGCGAAACGGAAACGCAAATCGCTGCTATCCCTTGCTTATTTTTGCTTATTCTTGATTATTACGTCTGTCCCTGTAATATGGAGCGTTGTCGCAAAGATTGCTTATTGTGTGTTTTTATGGAGGAGAGTAACCATGCAGTATTTCATCACCGGAGCCACGGGCTTCATCGGTAAACGTCTGGTCAAAAAACTGCTGGCACGTAAAGGCAGTGTGGTGTACTTCCTGATGCGAGAGGGTAGCCGCGATAAACTATCTGGCTTGCTTGAGTATTGGGGCACCACCAAAGCCAAAGCCATTCCGGTTTATGGCGATTTATGTAGCGCCAATCTTGGCGTGTCCAAAGAAGATATCAAAAACTTGAAGGACAAGGTTGATCATTTCTTTCACTTGGCTGCAATTTATGACATGAAGGCCGGTGCCGAAGAACAAATGGAAACCAATGTCGCGGGCACGCGCAATGCCATTAGTCTGGCTGCCGCAGTCAACGCCAAATGCTTCCACCATACAAGCTCGATTGCGGCAGCGGGCATGTACGAAGGCATTTTTCGCGAAGATATGTTTGAAGAAGCCGAAGGCCTTGACCGACCGTATTTTTCCACCAAGCATGAATCAGAAAAAATCGTGCGCGAAGAATGTAAAGTGCCTTGGCGCGTGTATCGTCCCGGCTTGGTCGTGGGCGATTCCCAAACTGGCGAAATGGATAAAATCGATGGCCCTTACTACTTTTTCAAATTAATCCAACGCATTCGCCAGGTATTACCGCCGTGGATGCCCACTATCGGGATCGAAGGCGGGCGCATCAATATTGTGCCTGTCGATTATGTGGTGAGTGCGATGGATCATATCGCGCATCAACCCAATCTCGATGGCAAAGCCTTCCACTTGACCGACCCTGAACCCAAGCGCGTCGGTGAGGTGCTCAATACGCTATGCCGTGCAGCCCATGCACCGACCATGAGTATTCGTATCAATGCCGCGCTACTCGGGTTTATTCCCAAAAGTGTCAAAAAAGGCTTGATGAGTTTAACGCCAGTGCGACGCGTCATCGAAGCAATTATGAAAGACCTGGCACTACCGTCGGAAGTCATGTTTTTTGTCAACTACCCTACCCGCTTTGACAACCGCGATGCCGACAACGCACTCAAAGGCAGCGGCATCACCTGTCCACCGCTGGAAAGCTATGCCGCACCGATTTGGGACTATTGGGAGCGCAATCTCGACCCGGATCTGTTCATCGACCGCACGCTGCACGGCCAGGTTCGGGGCAAAGTGGTGTTGATTACGGGTGGTTCTTCCGGGATTGGTTTGGCCACGGCACATAAAATGGCAGAAGCGGGCGCGATTACCATTATTTGCGGTCGCGATGAAGAAAAATTGGCCGAAGCGAAAAAGGAAATCAATGATCGCGGCTTTGAGGTCATCACCTATTCAATGGATGCGGCAGATATGGCCGATTGCGACCGTTTCGTTCAACTCTTAGTCGAAAACCATGGCGGGGTGGATGTATTGGTCAATAATGCGGGCCGTTCGATTCGTCGCGCGATTGAATCTTCGTATGACCGCTTCCACGACTTTGAGCGCACCATGCAACTCAATTACTTTGGTTGCCTGCGCCTGACCATGGGCTTGCTACCCAGCATGATCGCCAAAAAGCATGGTCACATTATCAATATTTCATCGATTGGGGTATTGACCAACGCGCCGCGCTTCTCGGCCTATGTTGCCTCCAAAGCCGCACTGGAAGCATGGACCCGTTGTGCCTCATCCGAACTGGCTGACCGTGGCATCAAGTTCACCACCATCAACATGCCATTGGTACGCACACCAATGATTGCACCAACCAAGTTGTATCAAAACGTGCCGACTTTGTCGCCTGAAGATGCCGCCGAATTGATTGCAGAAGCGACGGTGTATAAACCAGTGCGGATTGCGACCAGGGTGGGTATTTTTGGTCAGGTACTGCATGCCTTGATGCCGCGCATGGCGCAAACGGTGTTAAATACCACCTTCCGCATGTTCCCGGATTCGGATGCGGCCAAGGGGGATACCAGCAAGAAGCCAACGCAGTTATCAGCCGACCAAATGGCAATGCAGCAATTGTTGAAGGGTGTTCACTTCTAAGCTATTGTTGCGAGGTGGCAGGTTCGCAAACCTGCCGCCATTTAAAGCAGCAGCGGATCCGAAAACCTGCTTGCCCCGTACTGAGCTTGGTACTCAGCTTGCTGGCGCTTGCAATTTGGGTGTCGGCTTGCCCGTCAATTGCCTGGCCAAATCACTGGCCAAACGCGAAGTGATGCCGTAAATCGATAATTGCGGATTAGCCCCAATGGAGGTCGGGAAAATCGAACCGTCATGCACCGACAAATTGCTCAGCCCAAAATAGCGCCCATCCGGCCCCACCACGCCACGGCTGGCGTCAAACGCCATGGTACAACCGCCCATCACATGCGCCGACACCACACGCGCCTGGAAGGCCCGCAAAGGCAGCGCGTTAATGGCTGCTTGCGCTTGCGCCCACGAGGTGTACAGGGCAGCTTGTTCATGCAATGGGTACACTTGTTTGGCTCCGGCCGCAAATTGAATTTCCGCCATGCTTAACCAGGAACGACGCACCCCATCCCAGACAAAATCGGTGATCGGGTAATCCAGCACGGCCGAGCCATTACTGCGTAACTGCACTTTGCCGCCGCTTGATTGCTCATTAAAGCCATCACGCAATAACGCCAAAGTAGCGTGCATATGCGGGTATTGTTTCATTAAATCGGCATGGGCTTGACCATAGCCACTCATGGTGGTGGCCAGCAGCAAGGGATGCAGCGGCGGCGCTTCGAGCTTATAGCCAATCGGGCCGTCTATCGGGGCCACACTCAGGAAGTGATCGGTGTAAATGGTTTGCGGTGCGCCGGCAAATGCATTCACCTCTTGTTCATACAGGCCTGCGGTAATGACGGTAGGGTGTAAAAACGTGCGTGTGCCCAATAAACGATTGGGATTGGGCACCTTCGAGCGCAGCAATAAGCCGGGCGAATTAATCGCGCCACCCGCTACCACAAAATGCTTGGCACGCAACTTGATGCGCACCCCGGAAAGGCTTAAACCATCGTCTTTCATGGCCATGCACAGCAAATGATCAACTTTATCGCCCTTGAGCACCAGCCGTTCCGCCCGGGTGTGGGTCAGCAACTGTGCACCACGCTCCAACGCGCTTGGAATCGTGGTCACCAACATCGATTGCTTGGCATTAGTCGGGCAACCCATGCCGCAATAACCTAAATTCCAACAGCCGCGTACATTGCGCATGATGGCCGCAGCGGGAATACCCAGGCGCGCTGCGCCACGGCGCAATAAATCATTGTTTTCATTGGGCGGAGCCATCCAGGTACTGACATGTAAACGCTCCTCCATCATTAAAAACCAAGGGGCCAATTCTTCTGAATTATAACTTTTCAAACCAAAATGCTGCCCCCAATAATCCAGCGTGGTGTCGGGCGTACGAAAGCTTGAAGTCCAGTTCACGGTGGTTGAACCGCCAACAGTGCGGCCCTGCAAAATATTGATGGCCTTATCAATCGTTTTGCGCGCAGCCGATTCTTGATACAGGGTGGGATAGGCCTGCGCCTCACGCATTTTGAAGTCTTTGGATGACTTTAATGCGCCCTCTTCCACGATAATCACTTGCAACCCCGCCAACGCCATGGTTTCCGCCGTCACGCCACCGCCTGCGCCACTGCCAATAATCACGACATCGGCTTCCAGTTCCTGATCCTGACTTAAGGAACTGGCATCAATCACCTTCCAACCCTTGGCCAAACCAGCTTGAATCGGGTCGGGAATAACACCTATTGTGGGCGCGATAGCGGCGCTAATTGCTGTATTTCTCATCCGTAGTCCTTAAGCAAGCTATAAACAATTGCAAATCATTACAAAATGGAAGGTTTAACGTAACTCTTTTATGGGGCCGGGATAGCCGATCGAGGCCCAGGTCGATTCATCCCCATACCAAGGGCCAATGACCAAATCATGCAAGGCCAGATAGCCTGATTGTAGCGTCGGTGAACGATGTCCGCGCCACGCTTGCAAAAAGGCGCGAATTTGTTCAGCGCGCGCTTGCGGCCACTCATCCGCCACACCCGCCAACCAGCGCCGCGCTGGCGCAGCGGCCAATAAATTAAACAGATCCGCCACTTCCTTTTGTGCAATGAAGGGTAAAGAATTAACGGCACTTTGTACATGCGAGATCGATTTTTGCACCGCAGCGGACAGCGCGCCAGCTTCGGTTGGCAGCGCCCCTTGCAAAAATACAGGAATCAACGCTGCCAACACCATTTTCGCGCTATCATCCAATATATATTTACTTGGGCCGAGGTCGGGGTGCAAGTGAGCGTCAATAAGCTTATAGCCCGTACCTGCTGCCGCCAAAGCGGCGACACCCAATAAACCCTTTTTCAAAAACGAGCGACGTTGTGATTGGTTCTGCATGTGCTTGATTCCATGTTGTTTTCTTAAGTGTACTCGAAACATCCGCATTTTCATGAGAGCATTATAGAGTCTCGATTCTAAGTATTTCTGGTACAACGACAATATTATGAATAAAGTCGACCTTATCCGCCGCATGCGCGAGCAATTGGCCAATGTGATTGCGCAACGCCAACTGGCGAAACATCAAGCTAGCACTTTGGCCGCCCGCATGGCCTTAAAACGCTATCAATCGGCGCGTCTGGCACGCACGCATGCCGATTTGTTAGCAAATAACAACACTCACGCCGCCGCCGAGTTCTTTCTCGACGAATTATATGGTGCCCGTGACTTAACCCAGCGCGATGCCGACATCGAGCGCATCATCCCCACTCTGGAGCGACTGATGCCCTATCATACGCTCGACACCATCGCCAATGCCATCACCCTTGACGCCTTATCGGAAAATATGGATGCGGTAATGGCAGATCAACTAGGGGAGCACTTCAGCGAAAGTGATTATATCGATGCCTTTCGCAACCTCACGACCAGCCACGACCGCGAGCGTCAAATTGAGATGGTCAATGCGCTGGGTACATCACTTTGTCACCTGGTACGCATTCCGTTTTTAGCCACCACCTTAATGATGATGCGCGCCCCCGCCAGAATGGCCAAATTAGGTCATTTACAAAGTTTTCTGGAGCAAGGTTTTACGACGTTCAAGGCAATGAAGCAGCCGCAAGCCTTTGTGCAAACCATAGTACAACGCGAACTGCAAATTTCACGCAATATCTACGCGAGCAAGGCCAAACCGTTTCAATTATGAAACACATCGGGCATCACGCTAAGGGCCCCGCCGAATACGGGGCCGCGCAGATAAAATCTGACTGGCAATACCACGCAAAATATTCACTTCCTCTTGCTCCAATCCTGCACGGGAAAACAAGCGTTTTAATCGCGGCATCAGCTTTTTGGGGTTGTCCGCATCTAAAAATTCGATGGCGATCAACGCCTGTTCCAAATGCGCATACATACCTTCAATTTGCTCCACGCTGGCCGTTTTGCCCTGAAAACCGATCATGGGTGCGATTTTAGCGGCATGGGTCACATGAATCACATCGAGTGCGGCGAGCCGACATTCATACGCTAACACTTGCACCGCTTGCGCCAAATTAAGCGAAGAATAGTCAGCATTAGCAGGAATATTAATCAAAGCCTGGCATTTCTCGACCACTTCGTTAGGCAAACCATAACGCTCGTTGCCAAATATTAATGCTGCGACCTGATCTGCAGCAATAAATGTTTCCTGAGTGATGTGTGCAGCCAGCTCTCGCGCAGTGAGCACAGGCGGCGAGAATTCTCGCAAACGCGCACTCACCGCAGCGGCAAAA
>JBKJLF010000619.1:0-6273 GCA_046597185.1 Burkholderiaceae bacterium
CCAAAGGGCCGTTTCATGCACTGGAAAATATCGATCTGGAGATTAAGGCAGGTGAATTTGTTTGCCTGATTGGCCACTCCGGTTGCGGCAAGAGCACTTTGTTGAATTTAATCGCCGGGCTAACCCTGCCCAGTGCAGGCGAATTACGCTGTGATAACGATTTAATCAGCGGGCCGGGGCCAGATCGTGGCATGGTGTTTCAACATCATTCGCTGTTGCCGTGGATGACTTGCCACCAAAACATTTTGCTGGGTGTGCGCCGCGTTTTTGGCAAAAGTGAAGATGCGGCCAAACTCAAGCAGCGCACCGATGCCGCTCTGGCGATGGTGCATCTGGATCACGCGGCCAACAAGTTTCCGGCGGAAATTTCGGGCGGCATGAAGCAGCGCGTGGGCATTGCGCGTGCGCTGGCGATTGAGCCACGGGTGTTATTGATGGATGAACCCTTCGGCGCACTGGATGAACTGACGCGCGCCTCGCTACAAGATGAAGTGATGCGCATCAGCCAGCAAACCAAACCCACGGTGGTGATGGTGACGCATGATATTGATGAAGCGATTTTACTGTCTGACCGCATCATCATGATGACCAACGGGCCGCGCGCCCATATCGGCGAAGATTTGGCGATTCAATTGGCAAGGCCACGTGATCGTTTGGCCCTGGCCAGCGATGCGGTGTATACCAACTATCGCAAGCAGATGCTAGAGTTTTTGCATTTGAAGCAAAAGAAATAACAGCCACGCCAGGGTGAGCACCTGTGCCCACCCTGGCCTGCTGCTTAGTTATTAGTTATTATTTATTTTATATTACTTATTAGTTATTGATGAAATAACCAGAACAACGCTTCGTGCCATTGCGGGTTAAATAGAAACGCGTGCAATTGGTATCATAACTGGTGCCTGTTGCAGTAATTTGCCAACCCGACAAATACACGCCATTCAAATGGTAATAACTGCCATTGTTTTTCAAACTCCAATGCTCATGTGGGCCTGTCGAACTGCCGCCATTGCATAAAGCCTGTGCCTGCGTATTTGCCGGGTTCGCTATCTGCACGCCTTTCGCTACCGTCACCCCGGTATTATATTTAATGTTCATTAAATGATAATAGGTGGTAGACCACCCATTCGCATGCACCACTTCGGCAAAGCAAGAAGAATGGCGTTTGAAGGTTCCCCCTGCCGAGGCCGATACCCACACCGATGATTGATTGCTACCCCAGCCACCACCTTGGCTCATATCCAGCGACGACATGGGGTAATTGCCCGAGCCAGTCGTGGTATGCGCACCACCCACATGCCAGTTAGCACCCAGCGGGAAAGGGAATTGCAGCACGCCATTGGACGGCCCGGCCAAGCTGGGCGCATACAGACTGGCGGCAGCGTTGTTGAGGTTAAAGGCGCTACCAAACAGGCGTTGGTAGGTTTGCGCAAAATCGGCCAGACTTTGATCGATATTGGCGTCGATACTCATACGGTTTTCAAACAAGGCGTGCAAAGGGTTGTTGGCACTGAGGTTGGCATTGAGGTTACCACCAAATTCGGCATGATCCAATAAACCCGCCTCCGGTGCTGCCGCCCGTGCATACAGCTTGGTGGCTAATTGATGCGATACATCGCGCACTTGTTCCGCAAAACCATTGGCGCGGCTCAAATTGCCAAATGGCCGATTCGGCACGCCTTTTTGCGCACGGCTGATCACGCCGGTTTGCTGCTCCATTAACGCAATTAACACCTTGGGGCTAATACTCGAATAACCGGCCCAGTGCGAAATCGCTTCGGCTTGCGAGGCCAAGGCGGGGGCGCGCGTTTGCAAGAAGGCCTCGATATTAAAATTAAACATTTCATCATGGCTGTACACCAAAGAATTCGCAGCCTGTGACGCTGCCACGCCTTCAGCCTGAGCCGCATTGCCAAAGCAAGCGATTGCCATACAGGCCAGCAAAACTTTACCATTCATTTTTTTCATTGTCTATCTCCGATTTTTTTAGATTCATTTTTGAATTGCAAAACTATCTTTAAAGCAAGCACTTAAAGAAAAGTATAGCTACAGTGCCAAACTCAGGTCGAATCATAGATTATTATATTATTTTTGTCAAGCCCCGCCTTGTAAAATTATTTGCACGGGCATGCCGTGCTGCGTTGTGCCAGCGTCACCTGATACGATTGGGGGTAAATTTGTCCACTCGTGCCCGTGCTAAAATGAAGCCACGCAATATTCCCCCTTTCGAGTCAATAAACTATGCCTACTAAACTGATGCCAGCACGCCGCTGGTTACGCTGGAGCCTATATTGCCTGCTATTGCTTGGCTTATTGAGTGTCCTGGCGACTTTTGCGCTACCCACGCTCTTGCGGCCATGGCTGGAAAACCAGGCCAGCAGCGCCTTAAAGCGCCAGGTGAGTATCGGCGGTATCGCACTCAACCCCTATTTACTGACACTGCGCTTAAACGATGTGACGGTGAAAGATGGCTATGGTGTGTTTGTCCAATTCAAGCAACTGACACTGGATGCGGAAATGGCGTCGCTGTTGCGCATGAGCCCGATTGTGCGCGAAATCACCCTCGATTCGGCCCATATCAATCTCGTGCGTGTGACGCCCACTCACTATAATTTTTCGGATTTGATTCCACCCAAAAGTGAACAACCCGACCCACCCTTACCGAAATTTTCACTCAATAATATTCGCCTGATCAATAGCCAAATTCGGCTCGATGACAAAGTAGCGGGGCAAAGCCAGTTGCTGGATCAACTCAATATTGCGCTGCCGTTTATTTCCAATTTTGCGCCGCAACTCGATACCTGGATTCAACCGCGCGTCGAGGGCCGCTTCAATGGCACGCCGTTTGCGCTGGAAGTGAAAAGCAAACCCTTCAAACAAAGCCTGGATACCTCGCTCACACTCAAATTTGACGGGCAAAATTTAAGCAAGTTGCTCGCTTACGCGCCCTTACCGCAAGGCTTGAGCGTGCCTGCTGCAACGCTGTCGGCCAACCTTGATCTGACCTTTCGCCAACAAGCGAAACAGGCCGAGATTTTACTGGATGGCCAAATCAGCCTGGATGATTTTAGCGTCAACGCAAACAACGCACCGCTCTTGCGTGGCAAACAAATCCGCCTGGAACTGAAGGACATGAAACCCTTGCTGCAAGAGTTTTCGTTTCGCCAGATTGCACTCAAGGGCTTGCAACTGCATGCCCGGCGTGATGCCAAGGGCCAATTCAACTGGCAACAATTTGCCGGATCGAAAAGCAGCGCCGCCACCAGCCTCCCCGCCGCCCAGCCCCGATTTGCAGTGGCGCAGTTCAGCGTGAGTGAAAGCCAAATCCTGTGGCAAGATGAAGCGGTCAAACCCGCCTTCAGCAGCACCATAGAGGGCATTCAATTGGATCTCAAGAATTTCTCCAATCAAGCCAAAACCGCCTTCCCTTTGCAATTGCAAGCGCAAATCGACATGGCTGCTCAGCGTAATAACCATGATAGGCGCGACAAAAATCCCCCCGCCAGGCTCAACGCGGCACTGCAAATACTGCCCAAACCGTTTGGCATAGTGGGCAATATCAGCGCCACGGGTTTGGCGGCAGAAAAATTTTCGCCCTATTATCGAGCTTTTTTACCGGCCAGCCTGGTGGGCACTGTGGGCATGGCAACGGATGTAAAATTCGACGCCCAAAGCGGCCAATGGAGCCTGGACAAAACCCAACTGGCGATTGACAACTTCACGCTAACCCTGCCCAAACAGCGCAAACCGGTGCTGCAGATCAAGCAATTTCAGCTTGCCGACATGGCGCTCGATTCTGGCGGGCGCAAGCTGGTGATCGGCAAACTGGCATCATCCCACGCCGATCTGCAATTGCGCTTACTCAAAGATGGCCAACTCAATCTCTTGCAAGCGCTGCCTGTGGGGCAAAGTTCATCGGGCAGCGCCAACAAGCCAAGCCCGCCAAACCAGCCAACCCAGCCAACATGGGGGTTGCAATTGGCCCAAGCCCATTTGGCCGAATGGGCCGTGAGTATGCAAGATGAAAGCCTGGATCAATCGAAACCCATGATTTGGAAAAATATCGATTTACAGCTTAGCCATGTTGACATCCCCGCAGGCGGCAAAAAAGGTGGTAGCGCGCAACTGACGCTCAAAGCCTCGGGGGCACGTGGGGCCAAAATAACGCTGGCCGGGCCTTGGGTGCCACAACCATTTTCTGGCAAATTCAAACTCGATTTAACGCAACTGGATGCGGTCATGGGCCAACCGTATTTCAGCAAATACCTCAACATATCCCTCGCCAGCGGCTTTTTGCACGCCAAGGGCGAGTTGCAGTTGGTGACCCAACCCCAATTTGGCGGCAGCTATAAGGGCATGCTGCGCTCGACCAATTTTTATGCACTGGACAAAAATACTGGAGCAGATTTTTTAAAATGGAATAGCCTGGTCTTCGGCGCGGTGCATACCCAATTTAATCCCTTGAAAGTTGAGATTGGTGAAATTGCCCTGAGCGACTTCTATTCGCGCCTGATTTTATCGGCTGACGGACGTTTGAATTTGCAAGATGTGATGGTAAAAAATGGCGAATCGGTTTCCGTAACGACGGAACATCCGGCCAAACCAACAGCCTCCGGCACAACCAGCCCCGTAGCTGGCACTACCAAAAATACCACCGCCAGCACCAACGTAAGCACCACCGCCAGCGCGCCCACCATACCCATCAGCATCGGCAAAATCACCTTAAGCGGCGGCAATATCAGCTATAGCGATTTATTTATCAAACCCAACTTCACCGCCAATTTAACCGATATGGGCGGCGTCATTGCTGGCTTATCGAGCCAAAACGATAGCCGTGCCAGCATCGATTTGCGTGGCAGTGTAGACCGTATTGCGCCCGTTGTCATCAAGGGCAAACTCAACCCCCTGGCGCAAGACTTGTTTATTGACATGGCGGGCGGCGTCACAGGCTACGAACTGACCAATGCCTCGGCGTATGCGATTAAGTATGCTGGCTATGGCGTTCAAAAGGGCAAACTCTCGATGGAAGTGAGCTATTTGATCGAAAACAAGGTGCTCAAGGCGAATAATCAATTATTCCTTGACCAACTCACCCTGGGCGATGCGGTGGAAAGCCCGACCGCCACCAAACTACCGGTTAAATTTGCCTTGGCCTTACTCAAGGATCGCAACGGCCAAATCAAGCTTAATTTACCCATTGAAGGTTCGCTGGCCGACCCACAATTTAGCGTCAGCGGCATTGTTTTGCAAGTCATTGGCAATGTCTTGCAAAAAATCGTGACTGCGCCGTTTGCAGCCCTTTCGGGTTTGTTTGACAGTGGGCCAACCCTGTCACGCGTCGAATACGCGCCAGGGCGTGCGGTGTTGGATGACAAAGCCAAGCTTGCCCTGAAAAACTTAAGCCAGGTATTGCAAGAACGCCCCGGTTTGCAACTGGAAATAAGTGGCTGGGCCAGCGCAGAAATGGATGCAGAAGGGTTACGCCAGCAATTATTGAACAATAAAATGTTGGCCCTGAAAGCCACGAACCTGGGGAATCAAGCCGAATCGGTCAATTCTGAGGCTGAAGTAGCGTTAAGCGCGCAAGAAATACCGGTTTTGATGGCGCAAGTATATAAAAAAGAGAACTTCCCCAAGCCCAAGAACCTGATTGGCTTAAGTAAAACGCTGCCCGTGGCAGAAATGCAAAAGCTGATTTTAGCCAATACCGTGATTACCGATGAAAACTTGAAGTCCCTCGCCACACAACGGGCGCAACGGGTAAAAAATGCACTCAAGGACGCAGGTGTCGATGACAGCAGGATGTTTATTACCCAAGCAAACAGCCACGCCAGCAGCAAAGATACGCAAGACGACAAAGGATCGCTGGCGCGGGTGCAATTTAGCTTAAAATAGCCAGAACATTACCATGCCCTGTCACAAGAAAGCCGTATTATGAATCATTCTGACATCACGCCTGGCCTGCCCCTGGCTGCGCCAGCCAAAAACGATGGCCCCTTGCTGGCCTTGACCATTGCCTGGCACCCCGATCAAACCCGCATTGGTGAGCAATTTATCGCCACCGAAGGCACGCTGGCGCTATCGCGCAAAATGCCGCTGTTTCACCGCCCAGAGCAAACCGGTTCGGGCTTACGACATGAGGGCATCTCGCGTGCAGCGATACGCATCACGCGTGATGGGCAGCGGGGCATCAGCATCCACCTGCCAAACGACCATATGATGGTCGAACTTAATGGCAAAGAAATTCACGCAAGCGCACACACAAGCGAACACACA
>JBKJLF010000663.1:0-2669 GCA_046597185.1 Burkholderiaceae bacterium
AAGGCGTGGGGTTTTTGCTGGCCCTGCTGGTGGGGGTGGTGATTGCCGATAAATTGGCCAGTTCTCAATTTTTTAAGTAGGTACTTATCCATTGAAACGCATACGCCCCCAGTGTGATACCGGCAGCGCCCACCAAACCCATGGGCGGTGGGGCGGGAATCGGTAGTTTTAGCCAGGAAAAGACCAAGCCGATAATGCAACCCGCAAGAATGGAGAGAAAGAATTGATATAGCATAATATTTTTCCTTTACAGTGCTAATGTGGGTTCACCAAGGCCAGGCATCGATCCAGCGATTGTTTCACCGTGCGCACCGCCTCTTCCAGCGTCATGGCTTGAATCGCCTGGTTCCATGGTTCCACTACAACCGGGCCCTGGTAGCCTTTTTTGTGCAACATCTTCAAAAAAGCTTCCACCTGCGTTACGCCGGTACTGAGCGGCAAGGCACGTTCAAATTCCGGCATGGTGAATATGTCATAACCTTTTAAGCCATCATTGAGTTCGACATACAAAATATATTCACTATCCAAATGTTGCAGGTCGAGCAGACCCGCCCCGCTATTTTGCCAATGATGAATATCGAGTTTAATGCCGCCATAGCCATAAAAATCGGCACTGGCAATCAATGCGCGCACGCCATCAATGGTGTGAATAAAATCATGTTTGGTCGTTAATCTGGTTTCAGTGGGGCCGATAAATTCAAAGCCAATTTTAAGCTTGTATTGCACGAATATCGATTTAATTTGTCGCAAGCGCTTGCTGGTTTGAATAAAAAGGTCGTTAAAATTGAGTTCAGTTGAAAAAGGTGGCAGATAAACCAGGACCAGTGAACAGCCGAGTTGCCGGGCAATGTTGACGTGGCGCTCAAAATTAGCAGCCTGATACAAAAAAGCACCTTCCTCGCCAAATAAATCGATGGGTAGCCCAAATGATGCTGCCTTAAGTTGGTGCTTTTGCAGGATTTTTTTTGCTTCATCCACGCCGATTTGAATGACTGAATCAATATCGATATTCACCCCCGCAAATTGATGCCGGGCTGCCAATTCGCACATAGCGGCAAAATCCTTGACGATATGCCCGATATGGCCGCAATGATTCAGATTATTCACCGGGGCGGTTAAGTTGAGTACGGTATACATGTTAATTGCCTTGTGTTTTCTTGAATTCGTCGATGACTTCCGCGATCAGGTTTAAATCCACCGTGTTGAGATAATCGCCATGGGGATTGAGACATTTACCAACTCGCTCCAGCAAGATAAATTGCAAATCATGGCCTTGCTTTTTATTATCGGCCACCATGGCATCAAGTAATACCGTGCTGGTAATAAATTCTGGCAATTTTATACTGACACCAACTTTATCGTCAATCATATGGTAATGCAGGTCTTTTTCTTGTTTCGTTAAATAGCCCAATTTATGACTCACTTCAGCGGCGATCTTCATCCCTATGGCAACTGCTTCGCCATGTTGGATGTTCTCGATATGATGGGTGGCGGCCAGCCATTCGATGCCATGGCCGAAGGTGTGGCCATACTCCAGAATAATCGCCAGCTTTTTCTCGGACGGGTCTTTTCGAAGGATGTTCACCTTGGAGCGAATGATGTTGTAAGCCAGGTTGTACATTTCCTCTTCAGAGTAAGGGATGTCTTTCTTTAATTTGGTATCGAGGTAATCGAGAAATTCGAGATCATTAATAAAGCCATTTTTGACGGCTTCAATTAAACCGCTGCGCATCGAACGGGAGGGTTCGGATACCAGATAACGGGTATCTACCCAGCAAAAAATGGGGGCATAATAAAAGCCAAAATGGTTTTTTCCGGTGCGGCCATTGACGGCTTGCTTATTACTTAAAATGCTGTCGGTCTGACCGGACAGGGTGGTAGGTATTTCAATAAAGCGAATGCCGCGATAAATCAAACCCGCGATCATGCCCACCAAATTGCCAACCACCCCACCGCCAAAGGAAATTAACAGCGATATTTTTGAGACCCGCTTTTCGATCAGCGTTTCGCACATTTCTTCGAGTTTGGGGAAGGTTTTACTATGTTCGCCTTGGGGAATGATCAGCAGTTCGACCGGTTTATCCAGCGTAAGCAATTGTTGAAAAAAACTTTCACCATATAGTTTGTAGATATTCTCATCAAAAAATAAAAAAATACGGTCATAATTCAAACCATTCAAGTATTTGGTGAATTGCGCTTCAATTTCGCAGCCAAAATACAGTGGAAAAGAAACGGTGAGTTCAGTGCTTAAGACCTGAACCTTGTCTTTCTTGAGGGGGATATCATAGTAATACATGTCGAGTTACTCCTTTAAATTGATTTAATTGGTCAGAAGTAGTGCGGGAACATCTTGAATTCAGTTACAGGGAGGGCGAATTGCCATTTGATTATACGATGATTTGAATGGTGTGGAAACTTGGGGATATTTTATTCTCCGGCGCAAACCACAGTTTGTGGTGGCTGGTTTGGCGAGTTACTTTATTGATTACTGAATGGCAGGTAAATTAGGGCAAAATAGGTATTTTTGAAATTATGTGCCGCCAGCCTTAAATCGTTATTGCCAATGATTTGGCCTTTGGCCTATCGTTGAGCGCGAATTTGCTTGCGGTGGGTTTGGCTGTCCTTTCCGCCCTGCCTTCAGCTTGTCGGCAAACTGCCGTTGGTGTATC
>JBKJLF010000004.1:0-5593 GCA_046597185.1 Burkholderiaceae bacterium
AGGGCGCAGGTGCTGCCGGTTTGGGTCACATCCAACGCGCCATAAACGCCGCCAGTCTGGAATTCATATCATGGGAGGTGTTTGAAAAACTTTGCAACGCGCTGTAATAAACGCGGCAAGCGGGCACCACATTTTGATTACCTCGCGCCAAGCCGTGTGGCAAGGCATGCAAACCATAAAGCTGGATGTTTGGCAAGACACCGAAGCACTGCCATTTTTGCAGCAGCGCTTGCCAGCCAGTAGCGAAGCCGATTTTATTGGCCTTAACGCAAGCCTTGGGCGGTTTGCCGCTGGCACCGGAACAGGCTTGCGCGTATATTAATGAAACCGGCATTAGCATTAGCAGCTACCTGCAACGCCTGCAAGAACCCTTGCGTGCGTGGGCGTTGCTGGATAAAACCGCCTCACAACTATGCAGCCGCTCGGTATTTGGCACGCTCACGCTGGCCTTTGACAAACTCAGCCCCGCTGCAAAAGACGTGCTGGGCATTTGCGCATGTTGTGATACTTTTTTAAATTGCACACTGCGGTTAAATCGTGCCGGGTTTGATAAAATGAATTCCTTTCAGCGCAAAGGCGTTCATATGTTAGCCCTGCTTCGTCAGCTTGCCATTGGCTTGCTCGCATTTTCAAGCTTTTCAAACAGGCTGCTAGTTCCTGTGGTTAGCCGCGATTTTTTCGCATTCTTGCGGATTGTTCGTACCCCAGCGGATTTCGCAGTACTCGATAAAACTTCGCTTTCGCCCAAGGTCCAGCGTTTCATATGGCTCGAATTCTATGATGCGCTGTGCCGGGTTTTTAAATTTAACTTGAAACGTCGGGCTAAATTTGATAAATGGCTCCCACCAGCTTCCAACTTCATGATCACCAACGTAATGGTCAAAGCCGACAAAAAGCCATGCGGAAAACATGAATGGTGGGATGAGTAATAAAAACATGGCGGTGCGCTTTTTCATGATTCAGGGCGGGAGAAGTTTGAATTTGCGGCGCATTTCTTCGGCAATAATCATGCCATAAGTTCCTGGGCAAGCCCTGCTTGTTCTATGGCTATTTGCAAATTCGCGGTGGCCGCCTATTTTTTTGATAGGGAAAAATTCGGTTAATGTGCGAACAAGATTGTCGGCAACAGTCATTTGCTTTTCAGTCGGCTCATCGTATCGAAAAGCAACATTATCTTTTTGTACGCCCAAAAACTCCTTGGCTGCCTGCATTACACCTTTTTCTTTCGCCATTTTGGAAACGCCAGGCCCATGTTTCCCAGCTTCGCCTCGTAGACTGAAATCCGCAAGAAACACGATACCAATTACGCCCGTGTTACCTTTTTCAATATGAGCACCCTTACTTCGAATGTCGAGCGCTTCGTAGATAGTCCCTTGACAGTCCACAGCATAATGGTAACTAAGTTGCCCAAAAGAGTTCATATCGATTGCCTCGGCACGGCGCATTTCATCGACACCTTTTGCGGCGCAACTAAAACTATTCCCAGCATGATGAATGGCGATGGAGTGATAGTTCCAATCATGCGATGGCATCGAAGCGGGCTCTTGCGCATGCCAAGTTGCGCGTTCAACGATGTTTAAACGGCTGATAATGAGTTTTCGAATTTTAAGTTCAGTGATGACTTGGCATGCTGCAGTCGGGTTCAAAATAGGGATCGAAGCTTGATTTAATTTTTTTAAGGTTGGCCCATTAGGCCGAATGATGGCATCCGGACGCGGCACATTGATCATTTTCTGAAATATCCGAATAGCATCAATCGTGTCTGGGCCGACAACGCCATTTTCGGCAATAGGCTTGTATCCAGTCATGCAATTCAAATGAAAGTTGAGCCGCTTTTGAATGGCCAGTACTTCGTTTCTTTTATTGCCAAGGGTTTTGCCAATTGGTGTGGTTAGTGTAATCATTGGGTTGCTTTAAAAAGAAATTTACTATTTATGATGTGGACGGTAAGAGACTAATTCTAGCTCAAATTATCATAAAAATGAAGTAATCCAATGGGTAATTTATTGCATTGTTATAAAATCCCATGGTGCTGTTGGGTAAAATGCACCAAGGCGTCGGTGGCGCAATTTGGCCCAATTCGCACCTATTTGGTAAAGCAAAACCGGGTTAGATCTGGCTTTGCCAATGCCGCACATAATCCGGCGTGTCCTGGGTGCAATTTACATCGGCAATCGGCGCGCCGTGTTGCCGCACAAACGGTAGCACGCCTGCCCAGGCCGCCACACCCATATCGTCGGCATCATCATTGGGGCCACCGCTGCGGATTTTGCAGGCCGCTTCATCGAGCGCAATGCGCATGACGGTGGTGCCGACGAATTCTGTCACGCTGCCAGTGCGTATTTGGGCCTGCCTGCCGGGGGCGATTTTATCCATGAAAGCGGCCAATGACGCCTGCTTGGCGGTGTTTTCTGCCACCCGCTCGGCTGAAGGCCAGCGTCCGGTCGGGGCGGCGATGACTTAGTCGTGATAGAAAGAATTGCAACGGGCCTTCCAGAACGTAGAGGTGGAGTTGAAGCAAGGCGGCTGTAAAACAAACCCCACCTGCGATGCCAACCGTTACACCGAGTACAATGCCGAGAACAGTACCGAACACAATCCCGCCCATTACGATGAATGCAATGGCAGCAGTCACAAATAATGCTGTGCGGCTAAGCATAGCTAATTTCAGGCGATCAACCACACCACCTGCTGCACCGAACGCGATGCCGTAGGCTACCGCGTGGGCACGGGTGCCCACCCGACATCTACACCGCTGAACCTGTTTTCCTTCCTCGTAATTCATGCTCAGGAACGGGTGCAGCATATTCATCAGCGCTTAAGCCCTCGTTCAACGCTTCAAGCGCATCCACAAATTCCGCTATGCGTGGCTTGGAAGGGTCGTTGGCATAAATCGTCAAACGCTGCTTTTCCTCATCCAGGGTGGCGTACAATTCGGTTTCCTGAGGGAAGTTTTTTAGAAAATCGTCCGGGAGTTCGACTTTCCCCGCTGAGATTTTCAAATACGCCGTTTTAATTGCCATCACCCGCTCCATCTACCATGCCTACGCCGCAAATTTCGTTTTGATGCTTCACCATGGCACTATAGTACATAGCTAAAGCATGGCAGGCAAAGAAAAGTTTGAAAAACATGCCGCCGATGCGGGGCTGTTTGGTGCGCGCTTTATTGAAGCGGTACAGGGTTTGATATAAATGCACGATATTTTATTGTTTTGCTATGACAAAACGAAAAAAAGAAGGTAGAATCGCTTCTTCTTAAAACCGCCACAATATATAAAGGCGCTCTATGGCTGAAAACGATAAGGGCTTGACTGATGCGCAAATCTATACGCAAGCGGTTGATGGTATTTTTGAAATCACGGTTGCGTCAAACCAAATTTGCGGTAGCGGAAGCAACCCCTACGAGACCAGAAATTATCTGATTATAGGCGGCTTTTCAGCATTACTGACAAAGATGCGACTTGTGGTCGCGCTGAACTGCGACTCATCGCCAGCGAAATTACTGCTGGCACATTTCCATTTTAAGAAGGGCAAGCCATGAAAATCTGGGAATTACTTTATGACGGCCTCAATGATTATGCAGTTTTAGTCCCCAGCGACGATAGTCATGACTTGCTCGATATATTTGGTGCCGATGGTAAGCCCAAGCATTGGGCTGAACGGCCAAGGATTATGCCCTTCATCGAGAAACGAAGAAAAAAGGCAAAACCAAGGGCAGACCTTAGCTATTTGGTTGGCGGTGCCATTAACTTGAATGAAAAAGCTTACCAAACGCTGAAAGACTTTTTATTGCCATTCGGTCAATTGCTTGAACTCGATTGCGAAGGTGAATCTGAGTACTATTACAATGTGACAAACCTGCTTCCCTGCATTGACTATGGCCGCTCGGAGAAACGGTACGACAAGGTTTTCAAGGAAGTTTTTTTGGCCGATGCCGTGCCCGAAGCGCCGCTCATCTTTAAAGACCTCTACACCGCAGGAACACGTATTTACCTCAATCAGGCAGGCAAAGAAAAGTTTGAAAAACGCTGCGCCGATGCGGGCCTGTTCGGTGCGCGTTTTGTTGAAGCGGGGCAGGGTTTGATATAGGCTACGCCTTACTTACGCATCGCAAACGCATACACCCCCTGCACCACCTGCGCGATGCGCTTGTAATCCAACCTGTCCCAGGTATCCCCCGCCAAATGGTATTGGCGGTTGCGGTTGTAGGCAGTATCGGTAATCATCACGGCGTGGATGCCCTTATTCCAATAATTGAGCTGATCCGACCAATCCACCCCTTCCACCAGGGTCACCGTATTAATCGAATGCACCGGCAGAGAACTGGCCCCCAGCATATGCGCCTTCACCTGCCGGGTCAGCCGCCAGTCTTGCAAGCGCCCCACGACGCCAATAAAATTGCCTGTGCTGGAATAAAACTTTTCCATGCCCGGCACCGGGTAATCCTGGCTATTAGGCGCATCGCTAAAGTAACCGATCATCTCCAGCGAAATCATCATTTCAATCGGATGGGTTTTCGGGTCATGGCTGGCCGCATGCCAGGCGCTGCCCATGTGCGGGGTTTCAAAATGCGGTGGCTCTTCCAGCGTGTAGGCCACCAGTTCAATCGCACGGGTCGGCTTGGCTTGCGCCAACAGGCGGCCCAGTTCCAGCAAACCCGCTACCCCGCTGGCATTGTCGTCCGCACCCGGTGTGTGGGTTTCTTTGCTAAAACGGATATTTTTCTTGGCTGCCATGGCTTGGCCACCGTGGCTGTCATAATGCGCGCCAATCACCAAAATCGGCCCCTCTGCCGGGCCAAAGCGGGCGATGATGTTGCGATATTTTTCGCCCTGTACCAATACTTCTTGCTCCGCTACCTTGGCACCGCTTGCGACAAAATCGGCATGGATGTAGTCGGCCACGGCGTTGAGGTTTTTTTCCTGATCAAAGCTGCGCGGGTAACGCGTTTCGGTCAACTCGCGTACATGCGCCTGCAAGCGCGCCGGGTCGGGCGCGGGGGGCGTGGATGGCACGGGCGTAACCCAGGGTTGAATCGTGAAAATGATCAGGCCGACCAGCAAACTCAGCAAACCCAGCAAGCTAAAAACAGTATTTCGGATGATGCGCCCCATGATACGGCCTCGTTAAGAAAAACGCCATCTTACCAGCTATCGGCCACACTGCGCTCACAACAGGTCGCACGCTTTGGCCTGGCTTAAATCTTTCAGAAAGCGGCGACCGTCGTTGCGAAACCAGTGGCGAATCGCTTCTTCGCCAGTGTGGCCAAAGGGCGGGTTGCCAATATCATGCGCCAGCCAGGCCGTTTGCACAATATCACCCAGATTATCGTGATCCGCATTGAAGGGCGAGCGGCCAATTTCATTTTTGCGCTGCAGGCCATGCGCGAAGCCACCGAATAAAAGATGTCACCCGCACTGGTTTGGGCTTGCGCCCAGGAACTTGGCATCGTTTTGTAGCGCCGGGAAGGCGCGCAAAGACAGCGATTTCTAACATCGTTTGGCAAGCTACAAACCCGGCATAAAGCCGCAGCGTTCTGCTTCATAGGCCAATTCATAACGGTTTTCACAATCAAAGAAGCGCAACAGGGTGG
>JBKJLF010000124.1:0-5737 GCA_046597185.1 Burkholderiaceae bacterium
CCGCGTCGGAACCGTGCACGGCGTTGGCATCAATCGAATCAGCGAAATCGGCGCGAATCGTGCCTTTTTCTGCTTTCTTTGGATCGGTTGCGCCCATCAGGTTGCGGTGTGTCAAAATGGCATCTTCACCTTCCAGAACAGTGACCATCACCGGCCCGGAAATCATGAAACTGACCAAATCATTGAAGAAAGGACGCGCTTTATGCACTGCATAAAACCCTTCAGCTTCAGCACGCGACAGGTGTGTCATGCGGGCAGCAATAATTTTCAAGCCCGCGCCTTCAAAGCGTGCATAAATTTGACCGATCACGTTTTTTGCAACTGCATCCGGTTTGATGATCGACAGGGTACGTTCGATTGCCATTTGTAAAACTCCAAAAAAGGTTTAATTCAAGAAAGAAATACTCAATTAGTAACTTGCGCAACCCTTGATTCTAACACAAATCACCCCCATATCGTGGCAGGACGAAAATTGTGCCATTAAATCCGTCCGACAGACGTGAATTCATTGCACTTTTTTTATTTTATCGTCGCCAACAAGCGTCAGCAGGGTGTGGTTTTATCCGCCTGATTTTATTCAGCGCGTGTAAAGGGCGCAAACATGCTATGCTTATACCGAGCATATTTCATTTTTTGGAGGGCATCATGGCAATCAATCTGGATAGAAATTACGATCTAACGGGCAATTCCGCCCAGGTTCGCAATCGCGTTATGCGTAATACCTACTGGCTACTGGCACTTTCTCTGCTACCGACGGTGCTGGGCGCGTGGATAGGCGTGCAAATGAAGTTTTCGCTGTTCAGTTTTGGACCGGTTATTGGCTTCGTTCTGTTCATGGCAATCGCTTATGGCTCGATGTGGGCAATTTCCCGCAATAAAGATTCCGGCCTTGGCGTATTGCTACTACTCGGCTTTACCTTCTTCATGGGCTTGATGATGTCGCAGTTGATTAGCCACACACTGCACTTTTCCAATGGCGCATCCCTGATCATGATGGCCTTTGGCGGTACGGCCAGCATTTTTGCCGTCATGGCCACAGTTGCCACGGTGTCCAAACGCGATTTTTCGGGCATGGGGAAATGGTTGTTTGTGGGCTTTTTGGTGGTGCTGGTGGCTGCGGTACTGAACCTGTTCTTGCAACTGCCTGCCTTGCATCTGGCGATTTCGGTGATGGTGATTTTGATTTTCTCAGCCTATATGCTGTATGACGTGCAGCAAGTTATTAATGGTGGGGAAACCAATTACATCATGGCGACGCTGAGTATTTATCTTGACATCTACAATGTGTTTACCAGCTTGCTGCAGTTGCTCGGTATTTTTGGCGGCGACGATTAAGCAAATTAATTGCCATGGTGGGCATGACAATGTCCACCATGTTTCCCGCGTGGGCATTTCATGCCCACCCTACCCTACCCGATCAAACACCGCCATCGATTCCACATGCGAAGTATGCGGAAACATATTCACCACACCAGCAAGACTCAATTGATAACCCGCCTGATGCACCAGAATACCAGCATCGCGCGCCAGGGTTGACGGGCTGCACGACACATACACAATCCGTTGGGGCTTGAATTGCGCACTCTCGGCTGGCAAGGCGGCCAATGACTCGCACAGTGCCTGCGCGCCATCACGCGGTGGGTCAATCAACATCCGGTCAAATGGCCCCAGCTTAATCCATTGCGCCGCCGTCATTTCAAATAGATTGCGGGTACTGAATTCGGTTTTTTCAGCCACACCATTATATTTGGCATTCTCGCGGGCGCGCTCGGTCAAACTTTCGCTCCCTTCGATGCCCACCACGCTACGCGCCTGGGTTGCCATGGCCAGGGTAAAATTGCCCAGTCCACAAAACAAATCGGCCACCCGCTCGTGCGCCTTGGCGTCCAGCAGGCGCAAGGCGCGCTGCACCAGAACCCGGTTAATCATGTGGTTAACCTGGGTAAAATCGACCGGTTTAAACGGCATGGTGATGCCAAATTCGGGCAAATGATAGGCCAGTTGCACATCCAGCGGGTAATACGGCGCGGCGGTTTCCGGCCCCTTGGTTTGCAACCACCATTGAATTTTGTATTGGTCGGCAAAGGCGCGCAGTTTGGTTTCATCGTCGGGCGTCAACGCTGCCATGATGCGCAGCACCAGCGCGGTGACGGTGTTGCCCACAGCCAATTCAATTTGCGGCATTTGCTCCATAATTGTGAGCGAGGCCACCAATTCGCGCAGCGGCAACAACATGGCCGACACATGCGGTGGCAGAATTTGGCAACTCCGGATATCGGCCACAAACGGTGACTTGCGCTCGTGAAAGCCAACCAGCACCTGGCCCTTCTTTTTCACATGCTTGACCGACAGCCTGGCCCGATAGCGGTAACCCCAGGTCGGGCCATACACCGGGCGCAACAGGTTGAGCGCGCGCACTTTGCCGATATGGCGCAAATTATCTTCCAGCGTGCGCTGCTTGATGGCAACTTGCGCACTGGCATCCAGATGTTGCATCGAACAACCGCCACACACGCCAAAATGCACGCATTGGGGCTTGACGCGCAAGGATGATTCGCGCAGCAAGGCGCTCATGCTGGCGATTTCAAAATTCTTTTTCTTTTTAAAGGTGGAATACTTGACCCGCTCGCCCGGCAAGGCACCTTCGACGAAAATGACTTTGCCCGGACTACCATCTTCGTTCGGGAGATGGCCTACACCGCGCGCTTCGGAATCGAGCGAGCTGATTTCAATAATATGCATAATTCAGTTGAGAAGAAAAATAAAAGCTGCCAGCAATGAAGCTAGCAAACTACTAAGCCGACAAACTACAATAGTGATTCGCGATCCACCCCACGTGAAGCCATGGCGCGCTTGAGCTTACCCAGCGCCTCCTGCTGAATTTGACGCACCCGCTCACGCGTGATGCCCATTTCATCGGCCAAGGTTTCCAGGGTGGCCGGATCATCGTTATCCAGGCCAAAACGCCGTTGAATCACGGCACGCTGTTTATCGGGCAGATTATGCAGCCAATCGTGAATCAGGTGGCTCATTTCATGCTGTTCAGCGGTGGCGTCCGGCCCGTGCTTGCTATCGCTGGGCAACATATCCATTAAACTCGATTGCGGATCATTATCCAGCGGCGCATCCAGGGAAGTGGGGTGCTCACTCAAGGCCAAAATATCCTGTACTTCATCGGCGGGCCGCCCCAACAGGTGCGCAATATCTTCAATCGTCGCGTCTTTGCCGTCATGGTGCTGGGATTCCAGGTGATATTTGGCACGCAAAATTTGGTTTAACTCGCGCACCATATGTACCGGCAGGCGCACCGTGCGCGCCTGATTCATAATCGCACGCTCAATGCTCTGACGTATCCACCAGGTCGCATAGGTAGAAAAGCGGAAACCACGCTCTGGTTCAAATTTATCAATCGCCCGCATCAAGCCGAGGTTGCCCTCTTCTATCATATCCAGCAAGACCACGCCGCGATTAATATAGTGTTTCGCAATCGACACCACCAGACGCAGATTGTGTTCGATCATCTTTTGCCGCGCCGCAAAGTCGCCATCTTTGGCCTGACGCGAGAAATGCAATTCTTCCGCAGCCGACAACAAGGGGCGGGTGCCAATTTGATTCAAATAGCGCTGGGTGGTATCGGTGGATAATTCTGCCGCCAAAACTGACTTCAACTCTTCAACTTCAAGTACCAGCCCCGAACTCAATTCTTCAGCGTCATCCTCATCGAGAATTTCAGCCTCTGGCGGTGCCTCGGAAAAATCTTCCGCGCTGCCCTCATCAATCGCGTTACTTGGTTTGTAAGTCATCGGATTGGTCGCTGCAAGAATGCGTTAATCAAAAAGCTGTTAGCGATTTGGCAAAAACCGCACCGGATCAACAGGCTTACCTTGCTGGCGAATTTCGAAATGCAGCTTGACGCTATCACTATCGGAATTACCCATCTCGGCAATTTGTTGACCTTTTTGTACGGCTTGCCCTTCTTTCACTAATAAACTTTGGTTGTGTGCATAAGCGGATAGCAAATTGCTACTATGTCGTACAATCACCAAATTGCCGTAACCACGCACACTGCCAGCATACATCACTTTGCCCGCACCTGCGGCGAATATCTGCTGCCCGCTTTTACCTGCGATATCAATCCCCTTATTTTTACCTTCATCAAATCCTGCCAAAATTCGTCCATCGGTAGGCCAAACCCAGGCCAAAGCCTCATCTGCAGCACTCGCAGGCGCACTCGCGCTTGCGGTGGAAGCCGCACTGACAGCGGCAGCACTGACACTGCTGGCGCTGCCAGTGTTGCTATTAGGCACCACATTGGCAGGCGCGCTGGCAACGGCAGTTGCGGCTGCGTCAGTTTTTTGCAACTCAGCCAGTGTGGCTTCAGAATATGGGCGCTTATCGCCACGCGGACTGCTCTTATTCACAACCGCTACCGCTGCCCCGGCTGCAGGCGGCGCAACCGGAACTGCTGTGGCAGGTTTTGCACCTTTATCCAAGGCGGGGGCGGCAGTCACTCGTTCAATTTGCACGCCATTTTTACTGGCACCCGCATCGGGCGGCGCAATACGTAAAGTTTGATCAATTTTAATATCATTTGGATTGCTTAAATTATTCCAAACCACCAAATCCCGATAATTTTGGCCATGATCCAGCGCCACCCGAATCAGGGTATCGCCTTTTTTCACCGTGTAAAAGCCAGGCGCATCCGCTGGCTTCTCCAGCACTTTAGCCGGTTGTGGCGCAGGAACCACGCTCACCTTCGGTTCTGGCACTTTGACATTACTACTGTGTTCGACCACGGGTGCCGGACTTTGAGTCGTTTGACAAGCAACCATCAAGATTGCACTTCCCACTACCAACAAACAACGCATTCTATTCATACTCATGAGTTTTCGATTCCAAACCATCCGGCTTTAGATGACGCCGGCCCGCAAAGGGACAAAATGACAATCTTCCAGTGTGGTACTGGTCCATTCAAACTGATTGACTCGTTGAATCAATTGCAACACCTGCTGCTTCGACCCAGCGGGTGCCACGGGTGCGACCAAGCGTCCGCCGATTTGCATTTGATCCAGCAAACCACGCGGCACTTCCATGCCGGCTGCGGCCAGAATGATACCGTCAAATGGCGCAGCCTGGGGCAAACCCAGCATGCCGTCGCCATAATGCAGGCGAATATTGGCAATGCGCATCGGGCGCAAATTGGTTTTTGCCAATTCGTGCAAGGGTTTAATGCGTTCAATCGAATACACTTCTTGTGCCACGCAGGATAATACCGCCGCTTGATAGCCACAACCGGTGCCAATTTCCAATACCCGATTCAAGTTTTGTCCGGCGCGCAAGACTTCGATCATGCGCGCCACAATATAGGGCTGAGAAATGGTTTGATGATGACCGATCGGTAACGACGCATCGATATAGGCCTGACTGGCCAGACCGGAATCAATAAATAAATGGCGTTGCACGGCCAACATGGCGGCCAACACGGTTTGGTCTTGCACGCCCTGGCGCGCGATCCGCCCCACCATGGCACGCCGGATCGCTTCGGACACCAAGGGGTTGGCGCGCTCTTCGCTAATCGGTTGCGGTTCCGGGCGCAGCAAGGGGCCGGGTGGCGGGTGACGGTTGATCAATTCAGAATTACGGGCGGCGTTTTGGGTCGCCATCTGATGGTTTACTACCCGTGCAGCGCGAGAGTTATTGGCCGCACGCTCAACCACCGGATTCGGCACCACCGCCG
>JBKJLF010000171.1:0-5169 GCA_046597185.1 Burkholderiaceae bacterium
GGAGAAGGTTTTAGCTGGCATCAACAAAATTTTGCTGGAACTGCGCACCAGTACCGGCCACGATTTTTCACTCTACAAAAAAAGTACGATAGGGCGGCGCATTGCGCGGCGCATGGCACTGCACCATATTGAAGACGAAGCGGTGTATGTGCGCTTTCTCAAAAAAAATCCGGATGAAATACAACTGCTGTTTCGTGAACTTCTGATCAATGTGACCGGTTTTTTTCGCGACTCCGGCGCGTTTGTTTCTCTAAAAACAACCATATTGCCAGATTTGTTGGGCAAACGTGCCCCTGGTGCGGTGTTTCGGGTTTGGGTAGCGGGTTGTTCCACCGGGGAAGAAGCCTATTCCATCGCCATGGTTTTGCACGAGCTGCAAGCGGAAATGTGGGCGAGCCACGAGCAGGAATTGCCGATCCAGATTTATGCCACCGATCTGGATGATGACGCCATTGCCGTGGCAAGGTCGGGGCGCTATCTGGGCAATATCGCCCAGGATATTGCGCCAGAGCGCTTGCGCCGCTATTTTGTCAAAGAGCCTGACGGCACTTACAAGATCAAAAAAGACATCCGCGATATGGTGGTCTTTGCCGTACAAAATGTGATTAAAGACCCGCCCTTCACCCGGCTCGATTTGCTCAGTTGCCGCAACCTGATGATTTATCTGGAGCCGGAACTACAAACCCGCCTGATCAATACCTTTCATTACGCCTTAAAGCCCAATGGCGTATTGTTTTTATCGACTTCAGAAACCATTACCAACCAGCCGGAGCTGTTTTCGGCACTCGACCGGAAGTGGAAGTTTTATCTGGCCAAGCACCACTCGCTGGCGAGTCGATCCGATACCCTCCGTTCATTGTACCTACCCGTTTATCAAAGCCCTAAAACTGGAGGCGCCATGGTCACTGGCACAGAAAAAATAGCCCCCCTGCACACCGGAAATGCAATTGATATTGCCGAAATTACCCAACGCGCACTGCTGCAAAGCCACGCGCCCGCTTCGGTTGCGATTGATGAAAAAGGTGATATTCTGTATATTCATGGCGATACCGGCCGTTACCTGCGTCCGGCTCCCGGTGTGGTCAGCAATAATGTGGTGGAGATGGCGCGCGAGGGTTTGCAACCGGTGTTGCGCAGCATCCTCTTGCACGGCACCACCATGTTGCCGGTCAGTCAAAATGTATTGGTCAAGACCAATGGCGGTTTTTCGCAAGTGCGCTTGATGGTGCAAAGGCTGTATGAGCAAGCCTGTGGCGCGCCGCTCTTGCTGATCAGCTTTCGCGATATTATTGTGCATGAGCAACTTGCCGGCCTGAATATGGGCCGGGACCCAAATTCTGCGGACGGTGGCCAAGGTATCGAGCCGCTCACGACGGTCGAGGCGGCAGGCACATCGATGACCGATTTAACCCGCATTCAGGATCTGGAGCGCAAACTCATCGACGCCAACCAATTGCTGCAAAGCACCTACGAAGAGCAGCAGGCGTTTAATGAAGAACTGAAATCGACCAATGAAGAATTGCAGTCCACCAACGAAGAACTGCAATCTTCCAACGAAGAGCTGGAAACCTCCAAAGAAGAATTGCAATCGCTCAATGAAGAAACCGTCACCGTCAACGCCGAGCTGAACGCCAGAATTGATCAATTGACCAGCATTCAAAATGATATGAAAAATCTGCTCGACAGCATCGGCACGGGCACGCTGTTTCTCGATCACCACCGTGCAATCCGGCGCTACACCCCGGCGGCAGTAAAAATCTACCGTTTGATTTCCACCGATGTGGGGCGGCCTTTGAGCGATATTGCCTCCAACCTGGACCCCAAACAGCACGAAGCTTTGCAGCAAGACGTGCAAACCGTGCTCGATACGCTGATTCCGATCGAGCGCGAAGTGTGCAGCAGCGACGGTGCCTGGTATTTGGCGCGCATTCAACCCTACCGCACGTTGGATAATGTGATTGAGGGCGTGGTGCTGACCTTTACGGTGGTGACCGATCTCAAGCTCGCCTACAACAGCGCACAGCAAGCCAAGGCGCAACTGGAAAACGTCCAGCACGAGGCCACGCATCTGGCGCGCGAACTGGCTGACGGCATTATTAATACCGTGGCCGAACCGCTGATTGTGCTCGATGTTGCTTTGCAAGTGATTTCGGTCAACCAATCGTTTTGCCGCGCTTTCAAGATCAGCGCCGCCCAGGCGAGCGGACAAAAAATTGATGATTTGGGCGATGGCCAATGGATGGCCCCCGCCTTGCGTGAACTACTGGAGAATATTTTGCCGAAAAACCAAGTCATGGAAGGCTATGTGCTGGAACACGTCTTCCCTGAACTGGGCTTACTGCGCATTGTACTCAATGCGCGCCGCATCATCACCCGTGCCGGTTCGACCGAATTGATCTTGCTGGCAATGGTGTCAATTCAAACCGTGGAGGTAACATGAAATTGGCCGAACCTTGTTTGCACGACCAGCCAACGCTGCGCGCCCTGGCTGAAGCGACGCTGGCGCACGGCCCCGAGCACAGCGCAGCCGACCAGCTCGCCAGCCAACTTGACACCAAGCGCATGCTGCATGAATTGCATGTTTATCAAATTGAACTGGAAATGCAAAACGAAGCCTTGCGTGAGGCGCAAGGCCAGTTGGCCATATCGCGCGACCGCTACGCCGACCTGTACGAACACGCGCCGGTGGGCTACTTTACGCTGAACGTGGACGGCTTGATCGGGCAAATTAACCTGGCCGCCACCGTGTTATTGGGTATGGAACGGCGGCATTTGCTCAGCCGCAACTTCAACAGCCTGGTGACCCCGCAAGACCAGTTGCGCTGGCGGCAGCAGTTTGCGGACATGAAAAATCAGGGCGGTAAAGGCCGGCTGGAGCTATCGCTGTGGCGTAACGATGATACCGTGCTCCATGCGCAACTGGATTGGGTGGTGCAAAGGGATGACAAGGGGGCCATGGCCATTTGGGTTGCCTTGACCGATATCACCGCGCGCCGCCAGGCCGAAACCGAATTGCGCATCGCTGCGGTCGCGTTTTCCAGCGAAAACGGCATCATGATCACGGATTCATCCCACGTTATTTTGCGCGTCAACCCCGCTTTTACCAAGCTCACCGGTTATAGTGCCGAGGATGTTGTCGGCAAGACCCCGGCCATTTTGCGCTCGGGGCGGCAAGACGCGGCGTTTTATCAGAAAATGTGGGACGAACTGCGGGTCAACGGCTTTTGGCAGGGCGAAGTGTGGGACAAGCGCAAGAATGGTGATGTCTATCCGGAGCTGCTCACCATTACCGCCGTGTATTCGGCTGATAACGAGCTGACCCACTATGTTGGCAGCTTTGCCGATATCAGCGAAAGCAAGGCGGCGGCCGCCGAGATTCATCGGCTGGCTTATTATGACGTGCTCACCAAGTTGCCCAACCGCCGCTTGCTGCAAGATCGGCTGGATCAGGCAATTGCCACAGCGGCGCGCAGCCAACAGTACGGCGCAGTGTTTTTTATCGATCTGGATCATTTCAAGCAACTCAACGATTCGCGCGGCCACGATGTGGGCGATTTGCTGTTGACGGCCGTATCGCAACGCCTGCTCGATGCAGTGCGCCTGAATGATACCGTGGCGCGCCAGGGGGGTGACGAGTTTGTGATTTTGATGAGCGAGCTGGGCGACACCGCCGAAGGCGCAGCGCAGCAAGCCTCGCAACTGGGCGAAAAACTGCGCATCTCGCTGGCTGAACCATTTGACCTCAATGGGGTGGAATACTATTGCAAAACCAGTATCGGCGTGAGTTTGTTTCAGGGCCATGATACCGCCATCACCCTGCTCAAACACGCTGATCTGGCGCTCTACCAGGCCAAGGACAAGGGGCGCGACCGCCTGCAGTTTTTTGACCCACGGATGCAAGCCGAACTGGAGCAGCGCGGTTTAATGGAAGCCGATTTGCGCCTGGCGGTGCCGCTCGGGCAATTACGGCTGTACTACCAGTCCCAGGTGAATGCGGCGCGGGTGGTAGTGGGGGTGGAAGCCTTGTTGCGCTGGGAGCATCCGCACTATGGCTTGTTGCAGCCGGATGATTTTATCCCGCTGGCCGAAGACACGGGCTTGATTTTACCGCTCGGGCGCTGGGTGTTGGATGCGGCTTGCGCCCAGCTCAAAGCCTGGGAGCGCGACCCGCACAAGCGCCATTTACAACTGGCGGTGAATGTCAGTGCCAGGCAATTTCGCCAACCCGATTTTGTGGCGCAGATTCGCGCCGTGCTGCAAGGGTATGGCATTAATCCGACCCGCCTGAAATTGGAATTAACCGAAAGCATGGTGCTGGAAGATGTCGCCGACGCGATTAAAAAAATGCAGGCGGTGAAACAAATGGGCGTGCAATTCTCGATGGATGATTTTGGCATCGGTTATTCTTCGCTCTCGTATCTGGCGCAGTTGCCGCTGGATCAAATCAAGATCGACAAATCCTTCGTCTGCAATCTGCCGGGCGTGGCCAAAGATGAAACCATCGCCCGGGCCATCATCAATATGGGTTTGGGTTTGAATTTAAATGTGATTGCCGAGGGTGTGGAAACCGAGTTCCAGTGTCAATTTTTGGCCGCGCATGGTTGTCAGGCGTATCAGGGCTTTTTGTTTGGCCACCCGGTGCCAGGCAATACATTATCAAATACTTGAAGCCATCATGAGTCAGACGAAGCCCACCAAGCCCACCAACCCCGCCCAAGCCTTGCATGGCGTCACGCTGGAAGCCATGTTAAACCAATTGCACGGCTATTATGGCTGGCAGCAATTGGCCGTGCGGATTAACATCAAATGCTTCACAAGCGACCCCAGCATCCCATCGAGCCTTAAATTTCTGCGCAAAACCCCGTGGGCCAGAACCAAGGTGGAACAGCTTTACCTTGAAATGCTGCAAAATGATATAAAAACAGAGCGGTAAAAAAGTCGACAAAATGAGCTATTCATTTTGATTTTCTTCGTTTAAAATAACGATAAATATCAATTGCTTACGTCTTAAAATAAGACGGCAAGGTAAATATTCGGTGAACCCAGGTCACTCGTGTTGCTTATTGTTGTCTGTTAAGTCCAATCTGTGCGCATGATCCACCGCCCATAGGGCATCATAACTGGCAATGTCTGGATACCAGATGGCGCAGGTTCTCATAGCGCTGGCCG
>JBKJLF010000209.1:0-9811 GCA_046597185.1 Burkholderiaceae bacterium
CAAATGGCCAACCGAGTGGCAATTTTCCTTTGATCGTTATGATCAAACGATGCGCACCCTGCTCCAAGTGACGGAAGACGATGGCGTCAAAATGACGCGTCATGTGACATTGAGCTATTGTTATGATAATATTCCAACGCGTTTCAAGCGCGTGGAGGAAGGCGGCGCGCGCGGCGCATCGGTCATGATCCATTGGCAACATTTGCAAAAAAAGATCATGTCCGACTATCTGCAATTTTTCCACGAAAAAGGCCAGGCCAGCCGTGTTGGTGTCATGGAAAAATTTGAGTTTTTGTCCTATATTGAAGGTTTGGCCTTGGTACAATTGCAGTTGGAATGTATCAAGAGTGAAGAGGTGGCTTTATCTTCGGATGCCTTGGATGGGCAACCTTGCGACTTGCGTATCTTTGTTGGTTTCAAAGATGTGTATCCGTTTTTGCATAATTTGCATTACCATGCCGACCTGGAAGAAGTCGGCACGCGGATGGTCGATTTATTGGCGCAACGGTCGGCTGTATTGGCAGAAGACCATGTGGCGACCAAGGCCAGTGTCTGGCATTTACAAAACCAGGACAAACAAACCATTAAACTGAAAACCCAGGAAACCCAATTTACGACAGCCTTGAAAATTGGTGGTTTGATTGCATATGGCTTTGGCAATGAAGGGATACAACAGCCTGCGTTGGGCGTGGTGGCGAGAATTTTCCGTCCTTCCAGTAAAACAGTATTTTTGGATATAGATCGTATTGGCTCCGATTCTGAGCCGGTGTTGGTGACCTCCGATCTGAATAGTTATGATGAGTTTGACCAGCATGGAAAGCAAGTATTGTATGCAATTTTAACCACCGATGTGCAGGGAGAAGCGGCACTATTATTTCCGCCGCATAGTAGTTTTATTGAAAAAGACGCTTTGGTGGTTAAACGGGTTAAAGGGCAGCAATTAATTCAGTTAGGGAAATTGCAGTTTGTCACCAAATCCTATTTAAGTTTTAAACTGAACAGTGTGAAACAAACTTTTTAGTGCTCGCTTGATGATGGGATTGCTGACTTGTTAAATGGTTAAATTGTTTGTGGAATTGTGACATCGCGCCGAAAGTTGGCTAAACCAGACTTGCTGATCCGACTAAATGAGGGGCCGTATGTGCTTGATAAATGCTGATTTACCCACTCGCTTATTTACTCGCTTATTTACTCGCTTATTTGCGTATTTTCCGGCGCGTTTGCTCACTTATTTGTCCGGAATATTTTTCCTGTGTTGGCTATCAGGGCAAGTAGAGGCGAGCGTCACATTGCAAGGTGTGGTGGTGCGCGAGCGCGAAAATGGCGTGCCGGTCGCAGGGGTGGTGGTGCGAGCGGACGGTGCCAATCCTGTTACGAGCGGCCCGGACGGGCGTTTTCGGCTGGTTTTCCCTCAGCGTGAATTGGGGCAAGAAGTCTCGATCAAAATCAATTACACGGGTTGGGTGGCAGTGAATCAAGTGTTACTGGAGCGCCATATGCTCGATGTGACTAACCCCCCTTTTCGTATCGTGTTGTGTAAGCCGGGTGAGTTTGATAAATGGGCCAATATTTTTTACCGCGCCACCATTGATCGTATCGTCTTGCAAGAATTTCAAAAGCGCGTCGCGGAGTTGGATCAGCGACCGCAATTAACCGAACCCGAGCGCGCGCTATTGTTGCAAGAAAAACTGCAATTAATGCAGCAAAAAAATCAAGCACAAACCCAAACCGAAGATTTGTTGCATCAATTGATTGAGCATCGGCCCAACAATGAACGCGGTAGTTTTTCCGATGCCAAACGCCTGTTTTTGGCCGGTAAATTGGATCAGGCTTTGAAGCGTTTGAATGAAGACAAGCTGGAGCGCGAAAGCAAGTCGCTTCAGAATAAATCTGAACAAGCGGCGCAAGCGTGGTTGTTGCGGGCCAAGTTGCTTACCTTACGTTTTGACTTGATTGGTGCAGAACGCGCTTATGACAGAGCAGTGCAGGTGGCGAGTGCTTCTTTCGATACATGGTTTCAGTACGGCGTATTTCATCAATACCAAAACCATTATATTGAGGCTGACCGGGGTTATCAACGGACTTTACCGATCGCGCGTGAGGCGGGTAATTTGGTGAATGTCGCGGCAGTGCTGAATAATTTGGGCAATCTGTATCGCGATGAAAACCGCACGGCCCAAGCGCGTGATGCTTATGAAGAAGCGCTGACCATTTATCGGGCATTGGGTAAGATCAAACCGGATGTTTATCTGCCCTTTGTTGCAACGCTGTTAAATAATATCGGGATTTTGGATAGCACTGAAAACCATAAGGCCGAAGCCCATCGGGCCTATGATGAAGCGCTCTCGATTGACCGGGTGTTGGCGCAAAAAAAGCCTGAGCAGTATTTGGGCGTGGTGGCTTCGACTTTGAATAATCTGGGTATTTTGCATAGCGACGAAAGCCGCCGCAAAGAAGCGCGCCATGCTTATGACGAAGCCTTGACCATCAATCGTAAAATGGCCTTGGTGCGTCCTGAAACCTATTTGCCGGCCGTTGCCGTTACCTTGAATAATCTGGGTAATTTGCACAGCGATGAAAACCAAAATCAGGATGCGCGCGGTGCCTACGATGAAGCGTTGGCGATTTATCGGAAATTGGCGCGCCAAAATCCCGATGTGTATTTACCCGATATCGCGACCACACTCAATAATTTGGGCATTTTGTATCGCGAAAAGCAAGAAGTGAGTTTGGCCGAGGCGGCGTATGACGAAGCGTTGCGGATTCGGCGCAAATTGGCAGAACGTAATCCGAATGTGTATTTGCCCACGGTGGCTGAAATTTTAAATAATGTTGGTTCCTTGCATAGCGCAGTCAATCGACCCAATGATGCGCGCCAGGCCTATGATGAAGCCTTGAGTATCTACCGCCGTTTTGTTGAAGTGGCACCCGCAACTTATACGCCCGTGTTGCGGCGGGTGGAATATAATTTGTCTTTGTTGCCAAATAACGAAAAACCGGACTGATCCTGCATTAAATCTGGGCGAAGGCGTTAAAACAAGCTAAAATACTGTTTTTGCAAACAGTTATTCGGCTTATTTTTAATGAATCCGTCCGCCCCCTCATCCACGCCTTTACCTAAGTCGGACACGATTGCTGTGTCGGCATCGGCGCAGTTACCTCAATACGCCGAATTATTCTGTATATCGAACTTTAGTTTTTTGCAAGGTGCCTCGCATGCTGAGGAATTGGTGCAGCGGGCGCAAGAACTGGCCTATACTGCCCTGGCAATTTGTGACGAGTGTTCGTTGGCAGGTGTGGTGCGTGCCCATGCGGCGGCGAAAAAACATGGTTTGCCCTTAATCATCGGCAGTCATTTCCATTTGCAAGCGACCCAAAGTGTGCCGGCCTTATCATTATTGGCTTTGGCGCAAAATCGCAATGGTTATGGTAATTTATGTGAAATCATTACCCTGGCACGCACCCGCATCAGCAAGGGTAGTTATTTATTGAGTGCGGATGATTTTTATCCTGCAGCAGCTCCCCACTTACGTGCTTTGCCGGATTGCCTGTTGATCTTGCTGCCAACTTATCCTGCCCAAAGCGCCGTGCTCGATGCCCAGGCGGCGTGGGTCGCCGCTACTTTTGGTGGGCGTGCCTCTATCGGTTTGAGTTGTTTGCATCGGCCGTTGGAGGATGTGCATCGCGCACAGGTGGAAGAAGCGGCATGGGTTCATCTGTTACCCGTGGTGGCGCTGGGGCAAGTGAGCATGCATGTGCGTTCACGCAAGCCATTGCAAGATATGCTCACGGCGATTCGTTTGGGTAAGCCGATGGCGGAATGTGGTTATGAATTGGCCGCCAATGCCGAACAGCATTTGCGCTCGCGCTTACGCTTGGCCAATCTTTTTCCGCCAGCGGCTTTGGCTGAAACCGTACGCATTGCGCGCGCCTGCAGTTTTTCACTGGATCAATTACGTTATGAATACCCGAATGAATTGGTGCCGGATGGTTATACACCGGGTCGGTATTTGCGCCAGGAAACCTATATCGGCGCGCATCGGCGTTTTCCCGGCGGCATACCTGCCCCAGTGCAAAGCCAACTCGAACACGAATTAAGCTTGATTGCCGATTTGCAGTATGAACCGTATTTTCTGACGGTGTATGATATCGTGCGTTTTGCCAGGGGGCAACATATCCTGTGCCAGGGGCGTGGGTCGGCTGCCAATTCGGCAGTTTGTTATTGTCTTGGTATGACTGAGGTCGATCCGGCGCGCGGTAATTTATTGTTTGAACGGTTTATTTCCAAAGAGCGGGCTGAAGCACCGGATATTGATGTCGATTTTGAGCATCAACGGCGCGAAGAAGTAATTCAATACATTTACCGCAAATATGGACGTCAGCGTGCGGCCTTGGCGGCGGCCGTCACCACCTATCGCCCGCGTAGCGCATTGCGTGAGAGTGGCAAAGCGCTCGGGGTGGATCCGTTGATTATCGATAAATTGGCCAAAGCGCACCATTGGTTTGACCGGGGCGAGCAATTATTACAGCGCTTTGCCGAAGCAGGCTTGGACCCGGCTTCTGAACTGGCGCAACAATGGGCCGCTTTGGCGGTACAATTACTGGCTTTCCCGCGTCATTTGTCGCAACATACGGGTGGCTTTGTGATTGCTGCCGATAAATTATCGCGTTTGGTGCCAATCGAAAATGCCAGCATGCCTGAGCGCAGCGTCATCGAATGGGATAAAGATGATCTGGAAGAGCTGGGTTTGTTGAAAATCGATATTTTGGCCTTGGGCATGTTATCGGCCTTGCGTCGCACGCTCGACCTGGTGAGCCAGCAACGAGGTGAGTTATTTGAATTGCATGATATTCCTGCCGAAGATAGCGCAACCTACGATATGCTATGCCGGGCGGATACCGTGGGCGTGTTCCAAATTGAGTCGCGCGCCCAAATGGCGATGTTGCCGCGCCTGCGGCCACGTCAATTTTATGATTTGGTGATTGAAGTGTCTTTGGTGCGGCCGGGGCCGATTCAAGGTGGCATGGTGCATCCGTATTTGCGGCGGCGTCAAGGTTTGGAGCCAGTGAGCTTTCCCAGCGTGCAAATGGAACAAGCGTTGGCACGTACCTTGGGCGTGCCCATTTTTCAGGAGCAAGTGATGCAGGTGGCGATGTTGGCTGCGGGTTTTAGTGCGGGCGAGGCAGATCAATTGCGCCGTTCCATGGCAGCATGGAAGCGCAAGGGGGGCTTAAATCAATACCATGAGCGGATTGTCTCGGGTATGCTAGAGCGCGGCTATGATTTGGCATTTGCCGAAGCGATTTGCAGCCAAATTCAAGGTTTTGGTGAATATGGGTTCCCTGAATCGCATGCGGCCAGCTTTGCACTGCTGGTATATGCCAGTGCCTGGTTAAAATGCCACCACCCCGGGCCATTTTTATGTGCCTTACTCAATAGCCAGCCGATGGGGTTTTACTCACCGTCACAACTGGTGCAAGATGCCAAGCGCCATGGGGTTCAGGTTTTACCGGTGAACATACTCATTAGCGGCTGGGAGAGTCATCTGGAAATGCGTCATCTGGAAAACGATTTCCACAGCGGGCAGGCAAACACGGGCCAGCAATATACTGGCCCGGCAGTGCGCTTGGGTTTATCGCGCCTCTCCGGGATGCGGCGTGACGTTGCGCTCAGAATTGAAGAGGCGCGTGCGATTCGAGCCTTTACCGATCTGGATGATTTATCGCGTCGCGCGGATTTGGATCGACATGATTTGCAAGTTTTGGCCGCTGGCAACGCTTTGCATGCCTTGCTGGGCCATCGCCGACAAGCGTTATGGCAATCGGTGGTGGCGGTGGTGGATAAGGATTTATTGCGCACCAGCCATGTTGACGAACCCGCTTTGTCCTTGCCAGCAGCCAGTGAGGGGGCCGAATTGGTGGCGGATTACCGTGCGCTGGGTTTAACCCTGGGGCGACATCCGCTGGCATTATTGCGCCCCCGCTTATTGGCGCAACGCTTGATGCCAGCGGATTTGTTAGCCACTTACCAGGATGGCCAGTTGGCGCGGGCTTGTGGCATGGTGGTGGGGCGGCAGCGTCCGGGTAGCGCCAATGGCGTATTATTTATGACATTGGAAGATGAAACAGGCAATGTAAATGTCATTATTTGGCCCGATTTGCTCGAACGCCAGCGTAAAGAAATCTTGCAATCTGGTTTGTTAGCGGTGTATGGGGTATGGCAAAAACAGGGCCAAGTACAGCATTTAATTGCAAAACGGGTGCTTGATTTGACGGCTTGGCTGGGGCAATTACAAAACCCGAGTCGGGATTTTCATTAGCCAAGGGTATGTTGGTTGGGTTGAAGGCGGTATCTTTTTTAAAAATTACGTGCTTTGGCACTGCAGTAAAGCCCCAATCCTGCCGTTATTGCACCCATAGCGAATTCAGGTGTCCAGGTGAGTTAGATGGTTATTCAACAAGATCGAAGTCAAAAGTTGGCGCAAAGGCTGGATTTGAGCGCCATCTTGAATCAAGTACGTGAGGATGACCGGGTGATGCTGGACGATCATCTGTTGCTGGCGGCACTCGATGGTAGCCGTCCATTAAGCAGCCAGGAGCGTGAACTTTTACAAAAGTCGCCCCAAACCTTACTGCGTTTTCGGCAATTGGCGCTGCAAGCGCGGGCGCGTAAAAATTCGGGGGCAGCAAACGATGCGCAGTGGCAAAGCAGTATGGGGAGTTTGGCGGGTGTTCATCCGGTTGGGGATGAGGCGGGCAGTCGCTTGCAGTCGGATGACCAATACTGGTGTTTACGGTTCGTGCCGGATGAAATTGGCTGGCAGTTGACTTTGGTGCTCAATGAACAGGCACCCTTTGCCCTGCAAATCAAGCAGTCCGGCTGTGCTTTGCGGGTGTTGGATGGTAAGGGCGCTATTTTGCTGGAGGGGCAGCTTGATATCGGGGGCGAATGTGAAGCGCGCTGGCCGTTTATGATCGAACCCGCGCTGCATTTGCAACAGGCCGGGGCCAGGTTTCGGATTGAATTGGTCAATTCACAGGAGTAGAAATCCTGCCTGTGAAATGCGGCCCTGTTTAACGAATCGGTTTGGCACGAAGTACCATTTCACGGCTATCTGGCTCGCGTTGCTTGATAAAACGCAGCACCGATTCCACGGTTACGGTATCAATTTGTCCTGCCATACGGCGCGCAAAAGGATGGTCGTCAAATGCCACATTGGCGCGGAACATGCGTGCACCCAGGCGGGTGGCGGCGGGAAGATAAATCGTATTGGTTTGGTAGCCATTGGCTTTGAGCCAGGCTTGTGCCGCTTTACGGCCGCTTTCATTGTTATGCATCGCTGCATAGGTTTCCAATACCCATTGATTTGAGTTTTGATACAGCGTGGAGTAGGGAAAGGCCAGCATATTGTACTTGGCAAAATGGAGCGTAGCAGCGTTGGGTGAGCCGAGCAGGGCCGCCGCGCGGGTTTGCGTTTCGGCGGAGGGAATCATGATTTTAGTTTCGAAGGCAAACATGTTATCGAGAAAAAAATTGCCCAGGCCTTCGTTATACAGCGCTGAATCGGCTGTCGCGCAGTTGTTGAGCTCATGCACTACCAACCAGCGTCCTTGCGGGTGATCGCGCCAAACCCAGGCCATATGTGAATAGCGCAAGCCGTATTTTGATAAATCCTGGCCCACGCGGGCAATCAGGGCGACCTGCGCGCCCGAGGCATCCAGCGCTTGCCGGGTTTGGTATGCCAGATCCATAGCCTGGGCGATGGTGGTGGGGGTCAGTTCTTTGGCTTCACAGGTTTGTCCGGCCCAAGCCGGGGTGAATGTTTGCCAGAACAGGGTTGCAAGCAATAACCAGCGCGGGGACATGATTAATTTTTCCCGTTGATGCTGGGTGAATGATTGGAGTGGTGCAGCAAAGTTGAGCCAATCTCATTGGGTAAAAAAGCGATTGCTTTGCCCGCAGCCAATAACAGGTAGCCGGTAGTTTGCGCGCTCACGGTGATGACTGTTCCAACCCCAAGTGATAAACTTTGCGCTGCTTTACCGACAAATTTAAGCGATGCGGTAGCCGCATTGGAGGCGCTGCCAAGCACCACGACTACGCCATCGGCGACCGCTTCCACGCTTTTTACTACCACCTCGCCAGAACCCGCCAGCACCGACATGCTGCCCGCCACCACCACAATCGAGCCCAGGGCGCTGACTTCGGATAAGGTTGAATCAATCGCGAAGGCGGGGTTTTGCGTCGCAAGCAAAGCGCAGAGTAAGGCCAGTTTTGAAAAATAGTTCATATTCGTTCCAGGTGATTGGGTCAAACAACGCCGATGCGGCAGTATAAGCGCACTGGTCGTGGCAGGGGGCCGGGATTCAGCAGGTAGCATGATCCGTACTCTGGTGGATGCGGGAGTTGATACTATTGCGTAAAAATCCAGGACCCGTTCACTCAGGCAGGCAAATGTAGGCAAGGCCCCGCAGTTTCACCCAAAAATAGCACGGGTTGCCACAATACTTGTAATTCCGACGGTGGTGTACCATCCATCAAGGCCATTAACATCTCGACCATCTTCACGCCTGCACGTTTTGGTTCTGGTTGATGTATGGTCGTAACATGGTAGCCCGCGAGCGAATCTTCCATCTCGCCCCAGACAATCAGCGAAACTTTACCACCGATATCGATACCCGCATCCAGCAAAGCACGTACCACCCCCACGCCCGACATATGGTTGTCCACAATCACCGCCGTTGGCATGGGCGAGCAGGTGAGCAAGCGTTGCATGGCTTGATAGGCTGAACGCCGATCAATCGTGTTTTCGATTAAATAGTCGGGGTTGGGAGTGAATCCCGCTTCTTGCATGCAGTTGCAAAAACTGTCGTAGCGTTGCCGTGCAAAATTCATTTCCAGCGGTGCGCTGATCAAAGCGATACGTTGATGGCCCAGTGTGAGCAAACGGGTTACGGCCAGGCGCATGCCCGCTTCGTTATCGTAATCGAACCAGGCATGCGGCTCATTGACCTGGGTGCGGCCATGGGCTACAAACGGTAAGCCTTGTTTGGCCAGATAGGCAATACGCTCATCAAAAATACGGGTACGGCCCACGACCAGACCATCGACCCGGCGCGCTTGCACCATGCGTTGATAGGAGCGAAACTCGTGGGCGGGTGCCACGGGTGACAAAATCAAATCCATTTGATGCACTTCCAGCCCTTCGGCCATGCCTTCAACGATGTCCATAAACATCGGGTCGCTCAAATCATTGGGGTGCAGCGGGTAAATAATACCCACCACATTGGTGCGTCCTACTGCCAGACTGCGCGCCATCGGGTTGGGACGATAGCCCGCTGCCTTGGCGGCAGCCAGTACGCGCAAGCGTGTGCGCTCACTCACCTCCGGGTAGCCATTTAAGGCGCGGCTGACAGTGGTTTCGGAAATGCCGAGATTTTTGGCAAGGTCTTTAAGGTTCATGGATAAGTCGCCGACAGTTCGCATGAGCAGGTGACTCGGTGCGCAAGAAGATCAAAAACGCATTATAGCGGATCAGACGTAAAAAAAGGTGGACATCTCAATCGAGACATCCACCTAAAAGCCGGTTGAGAATATCATTGCGATCGCTCTCGGTAACCGGTCGGGTTAACAGGACTTCAAACGGTACAACATTCTGGCCAAATCAGCGCCAACTTACAATCAACATCACTCACCCCAAATGGCGGGTGGCCAGGGGTGAGTATTACAAGCGGATTACCACCAAACTTCAGCTTGGGCACCCACTGTGCTGCCGTTGGTGCTGGAGCCGAAAGTACCAGTGCGGGACAA
>JBKJLF010000278.1:0-7040 GCA_046597185.1 Burkholderiaceae bacterium
ATTTAGGACAACTACATGATTTTGTTGTGAATTAGTTGAAGGGTAAATTCACCGTGCCAACAACAAGCTGGCTACCTGGCTTCCCCCTTCTTCACCAATTGCTTTTCAAACGCAATATCGAGCTTACTCAATTTTTTCGGCTTTTCCGGCAAAGTTGCGTTGACGAAGGCGACAAACTCATCCAGTTCCAGCGCCGGGGAGCGCACTTCCAGCGCCCCGGCGGGATTGGTTTCCATCAAAGAAAACGTGCCGTTCGACGCAATTTGCATCGAATAGCGCGGATTGTTACTACGGGTTTTGAGACGTGCAACGGCACTGCTGGCGCGCGTGGATCGCATGCGAAACTCCAATCTTAGATTCCGGTAGAGTTTGGCATTATCCCACATTAGCGGCGCGCCGCACCCCGCTGCCAATTTTCAATTGGGAAAACCAGTCAATAAAGCGCGCCACATCCGCCCCTTGATAAATTGCGCCATGTTGTGGGCACAACATGTCGATCTCCATGCTGCTGACCCGTTCGCACCAATCCAGTTTGGCCTCGTTCGAACCCATCCAGCGCCGATGAAAGCCTTCGGCATGGCGAATATGCTTGGCAAAATCGGTCACCATCAAACCATCTTCATCAGCAGGCAGCAACGCAGCACCAACATCGCCAGAAAACAGGATTCTTGCCACCGGATCATACAAATTAAAGTTACCCGAAGAATGCAGGTAATGGGCGGGAATAGCTTTCAAAACGAGCTGACCCAATTCAATATCCGCGCCTTCGTCGGGCAAATTGATGAAGGTCTCAGCATTGCCGCCAAAATGCGGCACGAAGGAATTCCACAACCAGCTCAGATAGCATTTCAACTCCGGATTAAACGCCAGCCACAAAGCCAGCGATGAAATCACATCCGGGTCCTGGTGGGAAGCGAACAGCGCCGTAATATTGCGTGCATCAAAGCCAGAGTTAATCGCCGAAAACACTTCCGGGAAGATTTCCATGCCGCCTGGGTCGGTCAGCAACATCTTTTTGCCACTGCGCACCAGATACTCATTGGTATCGATCAAATAACCGGGGCGATCACCTGTTTCAGATTCTCATTAATCGAAACAGCGTGGATCAAGCTTAACGATGGTTTGGATTGCGGCATGGTGATACGGCGATACGGCAGTATGCAGAGGATCATTCTTTTTTACATGACTTTGAGGTGAAAGACAATGCGCCAGATCAAAAAATACAATGCGCTGTGCAAGCTGGCAACGCCTTCCTCGCGCTGCCAGGCCATGACAAAAGCACAGTAATTCCGTTACCTTTGATTTTTTATAATTTCAATAAAGAAATATATTATTCGAAAACACTTGACAAATGCAAGTATTATGATCACACTAGCGTCACATTAGATCAATCCTGATGGAAATTTACTTATGCGAAGATCAATCTTGCCATTCGTAGGCCCATTTATGATTGAAAAGATAACCATTATGTACAACACAAGGTCAATACCCTTATCCATGGGTTGAACGTCGCAACACCCGCTGCAAAACAATCAAAAAAACTTAACTACAAAGAGACGAAAATGAACACAAAAAAAGACCATGCTGTGAGCGTATTGCTCAAAACCACCCTGACTTTTTCGCTTGGCTGTGCGGCCATATTCAGCACCGTGACACAGGCGGCTGATTTACCGGTAGCCAGCAAGGCGGCAGCCAAACCAACTGTCGTGGATCAAGGCAAGCGCTATGCCGCCTGGAAAGTAGCCGCGATGATGGGCGACAAAAATTTTGTTGCCGTAGTGCAGCGCAATTTGGCAGGAAAAACCAAGGCGGATCAGCCTGTCATGCTCAACAGCCTGTTGACCGAGCATGGCATCAGCAGCGCGCAAGCCAAGCTGGACGCTACTGCATTAACCCAAATTGATCAAAATGTGCGGCAATACAAGGGCATTGCGGCGCAAAGCAAGAGCGTGATGGAAGTGAGCCTCTACACACCGAAGAACTACACAGGCCGCATCGACTGGAAAAATCTACCGGTTGCCTACGCCCCGGCTGGCAAGAAAAAAGAATGGAAGACGGTAGAAGCGTTTGATCAGAAAGGCCGTTCTTACCAACTTGATGCACACAAAGCACCTGCCAAGCCGGTGCTGGTGGTCGGCATCAACGGGCGCGAAGCGATGCGTGCAGGCACGGCCTACGTCAACCAATATTTGCAGGACCACGGCATGCAAGGCAAAACGCCCACCTTGAGCACATCGCTGAACACATCGCTGAGCACGACGCCCTCCTTTGCCACCACAACACCAACCTATATCGACACCACCAAGCTGGACTATGTTCGCCTGAAAAACGATCAAGAACCGTGGATTTCGGGTGCTGCCGAAATCTATGCCATCGTTTCCGGGGTTCAACCGAATCAGGCAAAGGCGGGCTTGACCATTGTTGACATGCCTTATCTGGATAATGACAACACCGATTACCGTCCCAACCAAATTCTGGTGTTCTGGAGCGAGTATCGTTATGCTGCTGCGAATATCCAATTGTTTGAGCATGACGACAATACCAACTACAAAAATTTGGCGGTGGCTTTGGCTGATGGCGTGAATGCAATCTTGGGGGTGTTTGCCCCAACTTACGCCGTGATTGGTCAAGTAGCGTCCGCCATTTTAAAAGCCATGCCCGCAAATTGGTTCTCCAATGACGATGATTATGTGGACAGTTTTTACACCCTGGAAAAAGGTAAGACTTACACCAATTACCTTGGTGCGGGCAATAACGCTACGGTTACTTTGACGCCGTATCGATTGTTACAACAATAAACAGCGTGTGCCAAAGCAAACAAAGCAAAAACAAAGCGAGCCGATCCGGGATACCTCCTGTGATCGGCTCGCTGATGGGCAAAGCCGAACCCTGCCATTCTTCATACGCGGCTATCCAGGCCGATATCAGCCTGTCGATCTGCCCGGCAAATGAATTCAACAATTCGTTATATAATGCGCTCACGGCAGAGTGCCTGCCTGTTTGGTAATCGCTGTGCGACCATCTAAAAACCCATTTTATGATCAGCACAACCAGCCAAGCGCCGTATTCCCTACTATCACTTTAAAGGAAAATCCCGATGCGCCTTTTGCTTGCCATTTTTCTACCTTGGTTCCAATTTTTCACCATTGGCAGACCATTTGCTGGAATTATTTGTTTAATACTTCAACTCACCGTCATTGGTTGGATACCTGCCGCAATTTGGTCCACCTATGCACTTAGCCAATACAATACCGATAAAAAAATTAGCGAAGCGCTGCGCAGCCAGCGAAACTAAAGCATTACCCCTGCCCTGATTTCAAGTCAACATGGCTGCTGACTTGAAGTGTCCCCGCCCAAAGCATCCACCTGCAAGGGTGTTTCAATCATACCAACCTCCAATGCTGTCGCTATTGATCATGTTCGCACCATTCTAGCGCCAAGCGAAAAATAGCTGACAAGCGCCGTATGCCGTATGATCACTGCACCAATCACTGCACCAATCACTGCACCAAAATCCCATCATCCGCATTAATGATCGCACCATTAATAAAATGCGATTCGTCCGCCGCCAGCAGCAACAGCAAACCATCCAAATCTTCCGGCTGCCCCACCCGCTTGCGTGGCAACATCTCTATCAATTTCTTCCCGGCTTCCGAATGCAAATGTTCACGATTAATCCCCGTTTCAATATAACCCGGACAAATCGCATTCACATTAATACCAAACCGCCCCCATTCCACCGCCATTGCTTTGGTCATATGCACCACTCCGGCTTTGCTGATGCAATACGCGCCAATTTGCGGTAGCACGCGCAAGCCCGCGACCGAGGCGATATTGATGATGCGGTGCTGCAAACGCGGATCGCCCTTGGAGCGTGCAATCATACGCTTGGCCACTTCCTGCGCCACAAAAAACGCACCCTGCAAATTGGTGTTCATCACATACGAAAACTCTTCCGGCGTCACATCCTGCAACCGCCCGGTATGCGACACGCCCGAATTATTGACCAAAATATCAATCGGCCCCGCCTCGGTTTCCGCATGCGCCACCGCGGCCTTGATGCTGGCGTAATCAGTCACGTCCAACTTGACCACATGCGCCGCGCCGCCGTCGGCTTCGATTTCTGCACGTAGTTCTTTTAACAATTCAGTGCGGCGCGCCGCCAGCACCACCTGTGCGCCACCCATGGCCAGCACTTTGGCAAAACGCGCACCCAAACCACCGGACGCGCCCGTGACCATCGCGATTTTTCCTTCGAAATTGACTTCAATACCCACAAAATTCTCCTTCTCAACCACGTCCAAGGGCGACAATCGCCGTAAATTACGCCAAACTGCGCTAATTTTCTCTGACATTAGCCCGATTACCGCTATCATTACATGAAATAGGTTTGATTAGATTGTGCCGTCTACGAATGTCCAGCAAAATCTACGCAATTACGAATTTCTTAAACAACGGTGAAACCATGACCCAAAGCTTAATTGAACAATACGGCCCGCGTGAAACCATGGAGTATGATGTGGTAATCGTCGGCGGCGGCCCTGCAGGTTTGGCAGCCGCCATCAAACTAAAACAACTGGCCGCGGCCAAAGGCACTGAACTGGGGGTTTGTCTGCTTGAAAAAGGCAGTGAACTGGGTGCCCATATTCTGTCCGGTGCCGTCATGGACCCACGCGCTTTAACCGAACTCATCCCCGACTGGAAAGAAAAAGGTGCGCCACTGCACACCGAAGTCACCGAAGACCGGGTGTTGTTTCTAAGCGAAACTGGTGCCAACTCAGTGCCCGCAGCACTGTTGCCAGAATGCTTTACTAATCATAGTAATTACATCATTTCTTTGGGCAATTTGGTGCGTTGGCTGGGGCAACAAGCCGAAAGCCTGGGCGTGGATATCTTCCCCGGTTTTGCCGCCGCAGAAATTTTGTATGACGAAAAAGGCGCAGTCAAAGGCGTGGCCACCGGCAATATGGGCGTGGGGCGCGACGGCGAACCGACCGATGCCTTTGCGCTGGGTATGGAACTGCACGCCAAATACACGCTGTTCGCCGAAGGCGCACGCGGCCACCTTGGCAAACAGCTCATCGCCAAATTCAAATTGGATGAAGGCAAAGACCCGCAAAGCTATGGCATCGGCATTAAAGAGCTATGGGAAATCGACCCCAAAATGCATAAGGACGGCTTGGTAATTCATACCACAGGCTGGCCACTGGATAGTAAAACCTATGGCGGCTCGTTTTTGTATCACCTGGAAAACAATCAGGTCATGGTCGGTTATGTGGTGGGCTTAGCTTATGAAAACCCGTATCTGTCACCATACGAAGAATTCCAACGCTACAAAACCCACCCCGAAATCCGCAAGTTTTTTGAAGGCGGCAAGCGCATCGCGTATGGCGCGCGAGCGATTACCGCTGGGGGCTTGCAGTCGCTGCCCAAACTCACCGTACCGGGCGGCGCACTGATCGGTTGCGATGCCGGCTTTTTGAATATGAGCCGCATCAAAGGCAGCCATGCAGCGATTAAAACCGGTATGTTGGCAGCGCAAGCGGCATTTGATGCCGTGGGTGCCGAGCGCGCGCAGGACGAGTTGACCAGCTTCCAAAGCTCGTTTGAACAATCATGGTTGTATGAAGAATTACACAAGGCGCGCAATGTGAAACCGTGGCTGTCCAAAGGTTTGTATTTGGGCACCTTGATGGCGGGTATCGATCAGGTTATTTTCCGGGGTAAAGCACCATGGACTTTGCACCACAAGATGGCCGATCACGAATACCTGAAACCGGCCAGCCAATGCCAACCGATCAATTATCCCAAGCCGGATGGCAAGCTGACCTTTGATCGGCTGTCCTCGGTATTCATTTCCAACACCAACCACGCCGAACATCAACCGGTGCATTTAACGCTGAAAAACGCCAGCGTCCCGGTATCGGTGAATCTGGCCAAATATGCGGGTCTGGAAGCGCGTTACTGTCCGGCTGGCGTGTATGAGTTTATGAAAACCGATGCTGGGGAAGATCGTTTGCAAATCAATTCGCAAAACTGTGTTCACTGCAAAACCTGCGATATTAAAGATCCGACTCAAAACATCGTATGGGTGGTGCCTGAAGGTGGTGGCGGGCCGAATTACCCCAATATGTAAGCAATAAATAAGCGTCGTAGGGTGGGCACCCGTGCCCACGCGGACATACCCGCATACATTACGCGTGGGCACAGGTGCCCACCCTACCCCTTGTTCTCATTTTCATTCCCCACAATTTCCATGCCCCAAGAACTTAACCCAATGCATCACCTCGCGCTGATCAGCAGCATTGTTTTCATCATTTTTGTGATGATGGCCAGTTTCGGCAAAAGCAGCACCCGTACGCTGGGCTACATTCTTGCCGGCGTACTGGGCCTGGTCATGAGCATCGGCTTGATCAAGGGTTTTGAGCGCATCGTCTATGGCTCACTGAATATCAACTCCGCCAAACTGGTAATCGCGCTGGGTCTGGCCATTTTACTGCCCGCCCCGCTACGCTGGACTCGTCCAGCGTCCGGCTGGTTGCTGGCCGGGCTGATTGTTGTGCCTGTGCTGGCAATTGTGCTCGAAGTAAAACATTTTCATCCGGCGTTGAAGGTCGCGCTACTGTGGTTTGCCTTGAATAATATCGTTACCGTGGTGGCGGAAGATTTTTATTTTCGCCGCTTTGTGCAAGACCATTTAAAAGGCATGGGCACGCCGATTGAAGTATTGGTCACCGGTGCGCTGTTTGGGCTGGCGCATTTTAAGGCGGGCCATATGTTCATGCTGGTGGCAGCGGTAGCGGGCGTGATTTATAGCGCCACCTATCGCAGCACGGGCAATAGCGTGTGGGCGGTGTCGATGGTGCATTTGTCGGTGAATGTGCTGGGCGCGCTGCTGTTTGGCATCCCGTAGCGTAGTACAGCGAGCAGCACAGTGAGTAAGGCAATGGGAGTCGAAAATCGTCACCTGTTTTTGACTTCCCCCCCATCACTCGAACAATTCCGCGTGCGTTCCGGTTCGCACAAAAATCACCTTCTCT
>JBKJLF010000435.1:0-27106 GCA_046597185.1 Burkholderiaceae bacterium
GTCGGACAAGAGCGCTTCAAACGCCTGCACTTTGGGGCCGCTGGTAATCCAGCCCGAGCGCAATACCTCGCCAACGGCGGCAATGGTGGCTTCATCAATACTGGGGCGCGAGAAAGGTAGAAACGGTAGAAACGGTAGAAACGGTAGTGTGGACATGGTTTTATAAATTGAATAGAAAATCAGTGGGTAAAATCAATCCGCAGACTCAACTGCGCGCCAGCATGGCAACGCCAATCAGGATGACGCCGATCGCCAGCAAACGCTGGAGCGATAAGGTTTCGCCTAAAAAATACCACGCGCCGAAGGCATTGAGGATATAGCCCAGCGACAGCATCGGATAGGCGATGGTGACATCGACGCGTGACAAGCCAATAATCCACACCACCACCGACAACACATAGCACGACAAGCCGCCAATAATCGGCCATTGGGTGGCCAGTTTGAAGCCGATATCGAACCAATTATCGGGCGTCAAATGAATCGCACCGACCGCGCGGGTCCCCGCTTTTAAAAGTAATTGCGCCACCGCGTTCAAGCTGATGCCGCACAGGATAAAGCCAAAGGTGGTGGCGTTCATGGTTCATTCCCAAAATGGTATGGTCGGGTTTAAGGTTGCCTGGTACGCGGTGGGGCGGGCAGCAATTGGTTGGTGACCACCACGCGGCGCGCATCGGTGGTCATCACCCGCATGCGCAGCCGCTCTTCATGCAGGCTGACGTAACGCTCATGGGACATGATGGCAATCGCGGGTGGGCCATTTTGCCAAACTTCGACGAAGGCATTGTGTTGCTTGATCCACAGATGCGGTTCTTGTTTTAAACCAAATTCGAGTTCATCCTGATGTTCTACCAGGGTAAAGGTACGGCGTAAATAAAACGGCAGGGTTTGATCATACATGCCGACAAAATACAGCTTGGTGTCGTCTTGTAATTCCGCCTTGATGGCCGGTATCAGCGTCATTCCGGCGCGGTAATTGCCATGCGCTTCGGTGCCGGCGAAAATAAAAAACCAACAGCCAAATCCGGCTACTGCCAGCGTCAGCATGGCCAATTCGCGTTTGGCTTTCATATATAGCACCAAGCCCAGCAGCGCGCCAACCAGTATCAGTGCGCAAGCGGCATAAAGCCAGGGGCGCAAGGCCAAAATATACGGTTTTTCAAACGGATGAAAGCTAAAACGGCCCACTTGCGGCACCCAAAACAAGGCAATGCCGGCGATGAGCGCCAATAAAACAAAATTCCATTGGGCCGACGATTGCAAGGGGTTGTCTTTGGGGGGCTGGCTATGCTCCTGCGCCATCGCCGCACCGATTAACAGCGCCAATGTCGGGAAGATCGGCAAAATGTAGGACGGTAGCTTGGAGCCGGAAATGCTAAAGAAAAAGAAAATAAAGCCAGACCAAATCAACAACATATATTCGGGATGAAAATGGGTCCGGGTTTGTTTGAATGCGCGCGCCAGCGAGGCTGGCAACAGCCCAAGCCATGGCAATAAGCCAGCCAGCAGCAGCGGAATGAAGTAATACCATGGCCCTTCGCGATGATGGGTTTTAGTTAAAAAGCGTTCAAAATGCTCGTGAATAAAAAAGAAACGGGCAAATTCTGGGTTTTTGAGCGACACCAGAACAAACCAGGGTGTACAAATGGCAAAAAATAGCGGCAAGCCCTGGGTCAGGTTTAAACGCTTCCAAATCGTCCAGTCGCGGCTGGCCAGGGTGTATAGCACCAACACCGCGCCCGGCAAAATCAAACCAATCAAGCCTTTCGAGAGTACCGCCAGCGCCATGCCGGTCCAGCACCAACGCATCCAACGCCGCCGTTCCATACTGGTGGCGTCGTCTTGCTGTGCCAAAAGCAGGCTACACAGTGCCAGCGTCATCATGCCGGACAAACCCATATCCAAGGTATTGATATGGCCCAAACCCATCCACCACAGGCAGGAGGCAAGAATCATGGCGGCATACAGACCAGTACGGGCACCGTACAAACGCAGCCCGGTATAGCCCACCATGGCAATACCCAGCAGACCACACAAACCGGTCCACAGGCGCGCTTGCCATTCACCCAGGCCAAACACGGCGAAGGTGAGGGCATTCATCCAGGTTTGCAGTGGCGGTTTTTCAAAATATTTAATGCCGTTCAGGCGCGGCGTAATCCAGTCACCGCTGGCCAGCATTTCGCGCGCCATTTCGGCGTAACGGCCCTCATCGGTTGGCACCAGGGTGCGCATGCCCAGTGCATATAGCCAGGCGAAGATGAAGAGTATCAATAGTGACCACAGTAGTTTGCTATTGATGGCGAGCCGCTGGGAGCGCATCGGATCAAATGGATAAGGTGAGTTCATGGTTGGCTCGCTGAACTGGTTGAACTGGTTGAATTGGCTGCTTCGGGTGCTTTGGCTGAACCTTCATGCCATGGCTTGGGCAAAATCAGGGCAAGTGCCACTTTGCGACCTTCAGCCATTAAAATATTATAAGTGCGGCAAGCGGCTTGATTATCCATACTTTCCAGGCCAATACGGCGTTGAGTGGTAGTCGAAATTAAGCCGGATTGTAAGCGCGGATGAACAAAATGTTGTTTATTGCCCGTGCCAAGAATGATTAATTCGGGATCATGCGCGATAATAGGCGTGAAATGTTCGGCTTGTAGTTGTTCAAAGGCAGAAATTTGCCAGGCCTGCGGTTTGAGTTCAGGCATTAACACGACGCTGTAAGCATAGCGCTGTGCATTAATGTCAATACTATCGACCTCATAAGCGGTAACGGTTTGATAAGCTTGGGTAGCCGTGGCGTGTAATTTCATGGTGCGGGCACTTTTAAGGTTTTGGCGTTTTCACGCAAATGGCAACGCCAATTTGCATTATTTTTGACGAAAGATTCAGCATTGTAGCGGTTTCCAAGGAAATTCAATCCAATTTGATTGATAAAACAAGGGAATTTCGGCAAAATGGGCTTTTTTTATGCATTGCTTCACCCGCGCCTGAACGCCTTGGGCGGGTGTTGAAACGACAAGGACAGTATGTTACGCACGATTCAAAAATCCAACAAGCTTGCCGATGTGTGTTACGACATTCGCGGCCCCGTGTTGGAAAAATCCAAACAGATGGAAGATGAAGGTCACAAAATCATTAAATTGAATATCGGCAACTTGGCAGTATTCGGGTTTGATCCCCCCGATGAAATTGTGCATGACATGATACGTAATTTGCACGGGGCGGCAGGTTACACCGATTCTAAAGGTTTGTTTGCCCCGCGCAAAGCCGTTATGCACTATACCCAAAGCAAGCAGGTGGCGGGGGTGGATATCGACGATATTTATCTTGGCAATGGTGCGTCCGAGCTGATTGTGATGGGGCTGTCGGCCTTACTCAATACTGGTGATGAAGTGCTGGTGCCCGCGCCCGATTACCCCTTATGGACGGCGGCCGTGAGTTTATCCGGCGGCAAACCGGTGCATTATATCTGCGATGAGCAAGCCGACTGGTTCCCGGATATCGACGATATCAAACGCAAAATCAATAGCAATACTCGCGCTATTGTGGTGATCAACCCGAATAACCCGACCGGCGCACTCTACCCTGTAGAATTATTGCAACAAATCGTTGAGTTGGCGCGGCAACATCAATTGATTGTGTTTGCTGATGAGATTTACGATAAAACGCTGTATGATGGCGAAAAACATGTATCGATGGCTTCATTGGCGGATGACGTGCTGTTTATTACATTGAATGGCTTATCCAAAAACTATCGCTCCTGTGGTTATCGCGCGGGTTGGATGGTGGTTTCCGGCGAAAAACGTCATGCCAAAGATTATATCGAAGGCTTGAATATGCTAGCCTCAATGCGTTTATGTGCCAATACGCCGGGGCAATTGGCGATTCAAACCGCGCTGGGCGGCTATCAAAGTATCGATGATTTGGTGGGGCCGGGTGGTCGCCTGTTAAAGCAGCGTGATTTGGCGCATCAATTGTTGACCGATATCCCAGGTGTAACCTGCGTCAAGCCCAAAGCGGCTTTATACATGTTCCCCCGGCTTGATCCGAAAATGTATCCGATTGCTGATGATCAGCAATTTATTTATGAATTGTTGGCCGAAGAAAAGGTGTTGGTGGTACAGGGTACGGGCTTTAACTGGATTCAACCGGATCATTTCCGCGTGGTATTTCTACCCAATTCGGATGATTTGACCGCCGCGTTTGGACGAATTGCTCGCTTTTTGGAAGGCTACCGCAGGCGGCACGGTAGAGCTTAAATAAAGGGATATTGGATGCGAAGCTGGATGCAAAATTGGATGAATGAGCGTTTGACGCAATCATGCGCTCTCCTTACCTGCTGTTGGGTGGGGGCGGGCGCTGCTTTGGCGGCCAGCCCGGATCAAGGTAAATTGCTGGCAACCGGGGGCGTTAGTCAGGTGGAAGGTGCTGGCGGTGGCGGTTTGGTGCCTTGGGCTTTGATTACGGGCTACGGTTCCGTTGACAGCTATGGTGCCAACCTGCATTACACCCGGTTGCGCACCCAGGACTATACCTTTCGTACCTGGGGTATGGCCGTCGGTTTATCGGATCGCTTTGAAGTGTCGCTCGCCACGCAAGAGATTGACGGGCATTTCGCGCCCTTTCAAGCGCTGCGCTTAAAGCAGGATATTTTAGGCTTCAAATGGCGGGTAGCGGGGGACGCGGTGGTTGACCAAGACCGCTGGCTGCCGCAAATCGCGCTGGGGCTACAATTTAAGCGTGATCATCGGGTAACCGGCATAGAAGGCCTGGGGGTGACGAGTGTCAAGCAATTGGGCGCGGCCAAAGACAGTGGCGTCGATATCAATTTATCGGCGACCAAACTGTTGCTGGCGCAAAGCATATTGCTCAACGGAAATGTGCGTTTAACCCGTGCCAATCAATTTGGCTTGCTCGGCTTTGGGGGCGATCAGCATAATCAATATCAAGCCCGATTTGAGTTTTCTGCCGCTTACCTGGTGTCGCGCCAATGGGTGGCTGGGCTGGAATACCGGATGCGGCCGCAAAACCTGAAAGTTGATAATGAAAAAGACGCTTACGACGCCTTTGTTGCGTGGTTTCCCAATAAAAACCTGTCGCTGACGGCGGCTTGGGTGAATCTGGGCGATATTACAACATTTAATCCAAAGCGCCAACATGGCTTGTATCTTTCTTTGCAAACCGGTTTTTAATGGGTAAGTGCAGCATACGAATCAGAAAAAGGAGACAAAAATGAAACACCTGAGGTATTTTTTATTTATATCCCTCTTGCTAAATGGTTTATCTTGCGCGTATGCTCAATCATCCGATGCGTTTTATGACGATTTGGGTGGCAAAGCCGGGGTGCGGAAAATTTCCGAAGCTTTGTTAAGTGTGGTGCGCGCGGATAGCCGGATTAAAGCGAAATTTGTTGACATCGATGAAGAGCGCTTTCTTGAGAAAATATCCGAGCAAATTTGTCAACTCAGTGGTGGGCCATGTCAATATAGTGGCAAGCGGATGGAAGTGATTCACGAAGGCATGAAGGTAACGGTAGCGCAATTTAATGCTTTGGCAGAAGATTTGCAACAAGTTATGACGCAACAGGCAATACCGAATTCGATTCAAAACAGGCTCATCGCCAAATTGGCACCGATGCAGCGCGCCATTGTAGGGAAGTAGGGCGCGCCACCTTCAAAAGGAGGGGGTAAGATGACACAAGCATGGTTTAAAATGACCGATTTATCGGGCGTCGAAGTCGAAAATCCGAGTGCAAAACAACGCGCCAACGCCATTGCTGCGGTGTATGCAACCGGGCGTGATGCGGATGGCCTGGGTTCGGTGGTATTTAAATTTGGCTATGACGACGGCTTGCTCTATGAATTGGAAGTGATGAGTGGCGGCGCGGTGAAGTTTGAAGAATGGTCCGATGAGGATTACGAACTGGAATTGGCCGAGCCGCGTGCCATGGTCGGCGTCACACAAGAACATGCGCAACAACTGTGGGAGTATCTGGCGCAACGTCAGGTCAGTCAGCTGCGGCGCGAGGCCTGGGAGATTTTGGATCGAAATAAAGAAAAAGATTGGATCATGTTACCCACCAAGCATAAAACAAGCTCTTGATCCCTATTGCAAAAGCGTTGCCCGCCCGCTTGCCTATTCGGGTGACGTGAGAAATTCGGTAAACAGAACCTGTTGAATATTGGCGTTGGGAAATTCTTTATTTAAAGCGGCGGTCAAACTGTCTTGTAATTGCGGTATTTTCTCTGGTTTGGCGCTGCTCAATTGTTTTGCCTGGGTTTTTACCAGCGTCGTTTCGAGAAATTTCTGGATGGTTTTTTTATTGTCTTTAATCCACGCCGCATTTTGCGGGCTGGACTGCAACGCCACGGTAGTACGCACAGTAAAACTTTCACCTTGAAAACGAAACGTGGGCAAGCTGGCAAAGGCGGATGTGTTTTGTTCCGCCTGCTGCTTTTGGCGCACATAGACCCAGGCAAACAACACGCCCACGATGACCGCAGCGACGACCACTGCAATAAAGGCAAAGGTGTTATCGTCCAATTCTTTCTTGTTTGCCATGACTCACCTGAACCCAAAATGATAAGGTGTAAGCTTACCATTTTGGGGCGAAGATGTAAGCTGAAATTCTGCAGTTTTGTTCTTAATGCGACATTAAAACCGGTAAAGTCATGGTTTCCAGGATCGTGCGCGTTACCCCGCCCAAAATCGTTTCACGGAAACGCGAATGGCCATATCCCCCCATAATCAACAGATCCGAGCCATAGTCATTGGCCAGCGACAGCAAGGCATTGCCAACATCGAGTTTGCTATGGCTAACCGGGTCAAGGTGGGTGTGATGTTGTGAAATTTCCACTTTGATACCGTGTCGTGCCAGGTACAGCGCAATATCGGCACCCGGTTCTTCGCCATGTAATTCGCTATTGTTTTCTGCATTAAAGACCGCGATTTGTACCAGCTCGGCGCGTTTTAGCAGGGGCAGGGCATAGGTAATGGCGCGGGTGGCTTCTTTGCTGGCATCCCATGAAATCAACACGCGTTTGCCCACTGTCTCAAACGTGCCGACGTAGGGCACGATTAGCACCGGGCGGCCGGCATGCAAAACCACATCTTCCGGAAAGTCACTCATGATGGCGGGGGAAATATGTTCCGGATCATGTTGCCCAATGACCAGCAAATCGCTATAGCGGGCATGCAGGCAAAAGCCGGCGGCGGCGTCATCATCCACAATACGCTGTTCATAGGAGGTGATTTGAGCTTCTTGCATGATCGGTTCAAATTGTGCCATAGCCTGATCGGCCATTTGGCGCAAATAATCCAGATGCATCGATAAATTCGGGTTGGAATGGGTGACCCGTGCATTTTGGTAGATGAAGTGGGAAATACCCGTCATACCGATGCCGATGACGTGCGCATCCTGCGCTTTGGCGATTTGGCTGGCCAGACGAATGCGGTCTTTTGTACATTTGGTTTCATCAACATGAACGAGGATGGTTTTGTAAGACATAATGAACTCCGAAAAGAAGGACGAATACGCCATTATAGGTCAAATTGCACCGGGAATTTCTTGCTTGCTCTGTTATTTTATTTAAGTGTAATGGTGCTCTTGATGTGGATCAAGCAATGTCAAATCATTGTTGGGCGAGATGCGTAAAATGGTCAAAGGTGCGCGCGCAAAACTGTTTGTGATTGCCCACACTTTACCCGATTTGTGCGGCTATTTTTACGCGATATGGCCCCCATTGTTTCAATCGGCTGGCAAAACAGCCTACACTACCGATACGCTGGCTAGCGCCAGAAAAGTCTTACGCGGCGGCGGTAAATCTTGCCAATTTGAAATAGTAACCCTTGGGGGCCGGGATGATGGAATTTTCGACGACACGTCGTACTTTTTTGAAGGTGTTGGCCAGCGGTGCGACGGTTGCCGTGGCGGTCAACAGCTTGCCTGCTTTGGCAGCGTTGGAAGCAGGCGGCGCTGGTTCTGCCGATGTGGGCGGCGCGCCGCTCGGCCCGGATGCCATGCCCGCGTGGGGGCCGGTGCCGGGTAAGGCGCGCTGGCGCATTGACGGCATGCCCAAGGTGATGGGAAAAAAAATCTATGCGCGTGATTTTTCTGCCAAAGATTTTGTCTCCACCGACCCTGCCAAATCGTGGCCGCAAAATGAGCAATGGCTGTATGCCTTGCGTTGTGGCCGCTTCGATCAGGCGGTATTGGGTTATGACCTGTCGATGTTGCCAGCCGAGCTGCAACCGGTGGCCATTATCGATGCCAAAGCCTTGAGCGACAACAAGATGCTGCAAATGGCATCGAATATGAATACGCCTTTCTTTACCCAAATTGGCAGCGCCCCGGATTTTTACGGCCAACCCGTGGCGATGTTGATTTTTGCCGATTTCAACAGCTATCGGCGTGCGGTAAAAATACTCCAATTTAACGAGGACGCGATCAACTACGGCCAAAAGATGGCCCCCTTCACCGCAGCCTACACACCCGGCACCCATTATGTGCGCGACGACAGTCTGAAGTTTTCTTATTCCGGCACACCCAAGACAGCCTATCAGGCGGCCCAGTTTCAAGTCTCCAAACAAATCCGCAAAAAAATCAAAGATAGCAAATGGCTGCAATTGACGCGCAACTTCTATACCCAAACCATCGACCCGATGTTTATGGAGCCTGAATCCGGTTTGGCCTGGTACGACGCCAACGGCGCGCGCCTACACCTTGTGCTGGGCACGCAATCACCATCGGGTGATTTGGGTGAGTGTGCCAGCACCTATACCAACAGCAATTTCAAGCTGGGCAATATCGAAATCTATTCCTGCTACCCCGGCGGTGGTTTTGGTGGGCGCGACCAATCTTATTTTCCGATGTATTTGGCCATGGCCGCCGCGTTTGCTAAGGGGCCATTGCGTTGGGCGCAAAACCGGTTTGAACAATTTCAGGTTGGCTTAAAGCGTTGCGATACCGATTTCAGCGAAACCCTGGCCATTGATTCCAACGGCGTGATCCAAGCCCTGTTATGCAATTATTTAATGAATGGTGGCGGACAAAAAAACCTCAGCCCCTATGTGGTGCAATTGGCGGGTTTAAGTTCGATGAATTGCTACAACATCCCGCTGGCAGTGGCCTCGGGCGCATCGAGCCAAACCCGGCAATTGCTGGGCGGCTCGCAGCGCGGTTTTGGCGGCCCGCAAGCATTTATGGCGATTGAAACCTTGCTTGACGAAGCCGCACAGCGTTTAAAAATCGACCCCTTTGCATTGCGCCGTAAAAATCTGTTGGGCAAGGGCAGGGGGGCGACCATTACCGGCGCGCCGATTGAGCAAGACTTGCAGCTCGAACCCATGCTCGACAAGCTGGAACGTCACCCGCTGTGGCAACAACGCTTTGCCAAACAAAAAGAAAAAGCGGGAGAGGGTTTGCGCTATGGCGTGGGCTTTGCCATGTCCAATGAAGCGTACGGCACATCGGGTGACGGCATGTATGGCGGCGTGCAAATTAGCGACGACGGCAGCTTGCACGTCTACACCCCGTATGTGGATATGGGCAATGGCGCGGCCACCGCGCTCAGTTTGGCACCAGCCAAATCGCTGGGGCGCAATGCGGCCAATATTTCGATGGGACAGGCGGGCTTGTTCAATATGCTCGGTTTGAGCGTGCCGCCCACTGGCACCGCGCCCGATTCTTCTCAGACTTATGTGCTTAAAACCTCTGGTTCGGCCAGTGCCTGCCTGGGGGCGTTTTACCAATACCATGTGGTGGAGCAGGCGGGCGCGGCGCTGATGATTCAAAGTGTGGCCCCGGCAGTGGGCGCATTGCTGGGCGTTAAAGTGGGCAAGGATGATTTGCGCTGGAAAGAGGGCAAAGTGTCGGTCGGTACTTCACGCCAATTGACTTGGGGCGAAGTGGTGGCGCAGATTCGTAAAATGGGTTTGCCCACTTATGCGGCGGCGCATGCCTTGTTTGTGGGCGCGTTTGCCACTGCCGAGTTTGCTTTTAACAGCGGCAATATCAAGCTGCCGCTGGATTATTTGGCCATGGGTAATGACATTTATAAGCCGCAAACCATTATCCGCAGTAGTTTGAGCAATCCGCCTTCGGCCAATTGGAACTATGGCCGCACCACCTACGCGCCGTGCTGCGCGCTGGTGGCCACCACGGTCAACCCGCGCACGGGCGAAGTCAAGGTGGATGATGTGGTCTCGGTGTTGAGTGCCGGCGTGCAACATTGCGAGCAATTGGTATCTGGCCAATCGCAAGGCGGGGTGGCCATGGTGATTGGCAATATCTTGCTGGAAGATTGCCCGAATGGGCCGGACGGGCCGGGCAATGGCACGTGGAATTTGAATCGCTACGCGGTGGCGCGTGCGGGTGACATTCCGCGTCAGGAATTGATTGTGCTGCCGCCCGCAGTGGGCGAAACCACCGGGCGCGGCATTGCCGAAGCGGTATTTTGCCCGATGGGGCCTGCCATTTTAAATGCCTTGGCCATGGCAACTGGCCAACGCTTTACCGAAACCCCGGTTACACCCAAACGCATACTGGAGGCACTCAAATGAGCCAATCCGTGAACCAACCCGTGAACCAACCCGTGAATCAATCCATAAAATTTTATGTCAACGACCAGCCAGTGGAATGCCAGGGCGATGAAGCCGACATGAGCTTGCTCGACTTTCTGCACGAGCGGCTTGATAAAACTGGCACCAAGTTTGGTTGCGGTATTGGCGTTTGCCGCGCCTGTACGGTGGCCACCCGCAACGCCCCGGGCGCGCTGCTGGAAAAAACCCTGGCTTGCTCGACCCCCGTGAGTTTCATGCAGGGCATGCGCGTCTACACGGTGGAAGGTTTGGCCAAGGAGCAACAACTGGCACCGTTGCAGCAAGCGTTTCTCGATCATTTTTCATTCCAGTGCGGCTATTGCGCACCGGGTTTTTTGATGGCCGCTTCCACCATGCTGGATCATATGAAAAGCCATGCCGTCAGCAAAGCAGGTTTGGATGAATTCATCATGAATTGGGTGGGTGGCAATATTTGTCGCTGTACTGGTTATGTGCGCTATCTGGATGCGATCCGGCAAGTAGCCTTGCCGCTGACACGGGAGGCAGCATGAAAAACCACCTGCAAAAAAACCCCAGACGCGTCATGTTGAAGCTGGCGGCCATTGGCCTTGCCGGGGTTGCCGGGCTGGCTGGCATGGGCATGGCCAATGCGGCCCTGGCCCCGGCCGCGGCCACACAAACCTTGCTGGAATACGGCGAAATGTGCGCCAAAATGATCGGCCAGGTGCCCGCCTTTGATTGCACCAAGGGCACGGTGGTGCCCATTACCGTGGATGGCAAAGAGCCTGCCAGTTATACCAAGGGCATGACGTGCGACCGACCTTCTTTGTTGAAATACGAAGATCATACCTTTGGTCAATGCACGCCGTATTCCAAAATCCATGATCTCTCATATGAAGGGGTGCAAATTTCCGCCTTTTGCCGACGCGAATTTTTGCGCCCGCCAGAAAGCCCGTTTTACGATGAAGTGGATGTGATTTTGCATAGCCAAAAGACGGGTGCGACTTGCTGGTTCCATTCCGAATACAAACAAGGCAGCGACAAAGGTTTCGACGCCTCGCGCGTGCCGCCGCCCAACGAAAAGACCCCGCCACCTGGCAAGGTCTCGGCCAAGGATTTTTGGTGGCAACCCGCCAGAACCGCCACCAAGGACTGTGGCGGCTGCCACGACGCCGACCCCTTCATGTTTAGCCCGTGGGTTGGGCAAAAATGGCAAAAAGTGCCGACTGATCCGCTGGGCAAATACCACCACATCGGGCCGGATTTTGCCAAATGGCAATCGAGCAGCATCAGCACGCGCGACAGCACCTGTATTGGTTGCCACCGCATCGGCAATCAGGAAAGCTGCCGCAATTTTATTGAATTTGCCTCGGGCTTGAAGCAGCCACCCGGTGGCAATGCCTTGGCCAACAGTTATCCGTTAAGCCACTGGATGCCGGTTGATAATACGCAAAGCCGGGATTTTTGGAATATTGCCCATGCCAATTCGGTTAGTCAGTTGTTGACTTGTTGCAAAGATCCGAAAAACCCGATTTGTACGATTACGCCTTTGACCGGGGCGGGGCAGGGTGGTAAAGCGGGGAAAAAGTAAGGCTGCGCGGGGAGGTGTTCTGCCCCCCCAAAAAATTGGGTTTGCGATGGGGCTGTACCAGCGTTGTATCGGGTTGGCCCCAAGCGTATTTAGTGTCTGCCAGAAAACCCCTGTTTTTTTTAAAATACCTTCCCAAAATTTCCGGTGGCATCAAAAAATTATAGGTTGTAGCAACAATATTTTGCTTCGCTGACCATTGACTGATGAAATGTTGCATGCCAGTCTTTTACCTAAAGAGCACATATTCCATACACGTGACGACTCGGGCATGGCGATCATCACCAGGATTTTGAAAAAACCGGGGAGCACGGATGAGTAAGTCATCTGCCAGCCGCTTCACGTACCTCTGGCATGCGCACTCAAGAGGGTTACCGGGCGATGTTTTAATTTTTTCCCAATTCATGACTTCCACTTCAGGCTTGCCAGTTGGTTCGCTCGACGTTTCACGTTGCGTTTGGTGGCGGGTAGCGTAGCGCGCAAGCTCACGCCGCCGCCTCCCACAAATAAACTAAAAAGCGTGAGCAGCAAGAAAAAACCGCACAGCGAATCAATTTCCCTCATCGGAATTGAATACTGTTAACTTGATTTCCGTCAATATACCCCAAATTCACTGCAATCCTTTCGTGATCTGATCGACAACCAGAGTAAAATCGTCCCCGATCACGCGGGAAAGCGGTTCTCTATCCTGCCAAATCAATGTATTGGATGTTTTTTTATTTGGAAGGAAGATTATGTGCGTAAGCTGCGGTTGTGCTACCAAAGAATTGCGTATTGAGGGTGATTCGACCCATGTCGCCGCTGTCGATGGCGCGTTGCACCGCATAAAGCCCGTGCCCGCTTTGCACGCCGCCTCAGTCGGGCAGCATTTCCGCACCCGCAAGCTGGCCGCGCCTGTGCCTGCGTCCAAGCCCGAACCCACGCCCGCGCCCGCACTCACGGACACCCCCGCGCTCGTGAGCCACGCGCACGGCATGCCCGCAGGGCGCATGGTGCAAATCGAGCAAGACATTCTCAGCAAAAACAACCAATTCGCCGCAGAAAACCGCCGCTTTTTCGCGCGCCAAGGGATTTTCGCCCTCAATTTACTATCCAGCCCCGGCTCCGGCAAAACCACCTTACTCGTTCAAACCATCCTCGCCTTGCGCGCGCGGCAGCATATTGCCGTGATCGAAGGTGACCAGCAAACCAGCAACGACGCCAAACGTATCCGCGCCACTGGCGCGCCCGCCATCCAGATCAACACCGGCAAAGGTTGCCACCTGGAAGCGGCCATGGTCGCCACCGCACTCACGCGCCTGCAACCGCCGTCGCACAGCCTGCTGATGATAGAAAACGTCGGCAACCTGGTGTGCCCGGCCAGTTTTGACCTGGGCGAAGCGCATAAGGTGGTGGTGTTGTCGGTGACGGAAGGCGAAGACAAACCCCTGAAATACCCGGATATGTTTCGCGCCGCCAGCCTGTTGCTGTTAAATAAAATTGATCTGCTGCCCTATCTGCAATTCGATTTGGCAGCGTGTCTTGCCAATGCGCGCCGGGTCAACCCTGACATTCACATCATCCAGCTTTCCGCCACCAGCGGGCAGGGCATGCCGGAATGGCTGGATTGGCTGGAGCGCCACTTATGAACCAATCTACCCCAACCACCAACCACGACCCGATCCATGTCGCCGACCACGCAGTTCAGCGCATTGCCGCACGCCACGGCAATAACCCGGCCAATTTATTGCAAATGCTGTGCGAGCTGCAAGAACAGTTGGGCTGGATTTCGCCAGAGCTGATCGATACGCTGGTTACGCTGCTGCATACATCACGCACCAAGATCGAATCGGTGATTGGTTTTTATTCCTTTTTATACGATCAACCCTGCGGCCAATATCGGGTGCTGTTTAGCGACAATATCACCGACCAAATGCTGGGCAACCGCGCTTTATTCACGCAAATGCTGGCGCACTTTGGCTTGCAACAGGGCGAGGTTTCCGCAGACGGCTTGATCAGCATCGATACCACCTCCTGCACCGGCATGGGCGACCAGGGGCCAGCCATTTTGGTGAATAACCGGGCGATTACCCGGCTCACCCCCACGCGGGTGGATGAAATTTGCGCGCTGATTCGGCAAACCGTGCCCTTGGCGCAATGGCCCGCCGAATTATTTCAGGTGGAAAATCAAATCCGTCGTGCCGATTGTTTGTTGAATGACACGCTGGAACCTGGCAGCGCGCTGGCCGCCGCCATGGCAATGGGGCGCGATGGCATGCTGGAACAAGTCAAACTGGCCAATTTACGCGGTCGTGGTGGCGCAGGTTTTCAGACTGGCTTGAAATGGGAACTATGCCGCAACGCAGCGGGTAGTGCGCCAGATAACACGCATTACGTGGTTTGCAATGCCGACGAAGGCGAACCCGGCACCTTCAAAGACCGGGTCTTGCTCACCACCCATGCAGACCACGTGTTTGAAGGCATGAGCTTGTGCGCATATGTCATCAAGGCCAAGCGCGGATTTTTATATTTGCGTGGCGAATATCGCACTCTGCTGGAACCTTTAAATGCCATCCTGGCGCGCCGACGCGATCAAGGCTTGCTGGGGGACGGCATTTTGGGCAGCGATGGCGAGAATCGGCTGGATTTTGATATCGAAATCCACCTCGGGGCCGGGGCCTATATTTGCGGCGAAGAATCAGCCTTAATCGAATCACTGGAAGGCAAACGCGGTACGCCGCGCAATCGGCCACCGTTTCCGGTGACCCACGGTTATATGAATCAACCCACGGTGGTAAATAACGTGGAAACCTTCGTACAAACCTGCTTGATAGCGCGCCGGGGCGGCGCATGGCATGCGGCCATCGGTACGGCACAGTCAAAAGGCAGCAAATTGCTCAGCGTGTCCGGCGATTGCGCCCGGCCCGGCATCTACGAATATCCGTTTGGCGTCACCATCAGCCAGGTGTTGGCCGATTGCGGCGCAAACGAGAACACGGCGCAGGCCACTGCGGCGACGCAAACAGTGCAAGCCGTACAGGTAGGTGGCGCATCCGGCATGTGTTTGGCAGCGAATGAATTTGAGCGCAAAATCGCCTTCGAAGACGTACCCAGCGCCGGCGCATTCATGGTTTTTAATGCCCAGCGCGATATGTTTCAGGTGGCGCGCAATTTCAGCCACTTCTTCGCCCACGAAAGCTGCGGTTTTTGCACCCCGTGCCGGGTCGGCACCTCTCTATTGGCCAATTTGATGGATAAGCTGGATCAAGGCAAAGGCTCGCCGGAAGATTTTGCCGGGATCGAGCGCATGAACCAGCATCTGCTCAAGCTTAGCCATTGCGGCCTGGGCCATTCGGCTTGCAATCCGGTGCTGGAAACCATCGCCAAATTCCGCCCGCAATACGAAAGTCGCCTGTTGCACCAGAATTTTGTGCCCGCGTTTGATCTGGATGCTGCGCTCGCCGCAGCGCGCACCCTGGCAAAGCGTGACGACCCAGGCGCACATTTGACACAAACCGAGGATCAGCATGAGTGACAACCACTTTACCCTGGATGGCAAAACCATTGCCTTTGAAGCTGGGCAAACCATTATTCAAGCCGCCATGGCCGCAGGGCTGTATCTGCCCCATCTGTGCTACCACCCGGACTTAAAACCGCATGGTTCCTGCAAAGTGTGTACGGTGCAAATTGACGGGCGCATCGGCGCTTCTTGCACTGCGCTGGCCCAAGCTGGCCAGGTGGTGCAAAGCGAAACGGCTATGCTCAAGCAAGAGCGGCTGGCCTTGATTCAAATGTTATTCGTTGAAGGCAATCACTTTTGCCCAGGTTGCGAAAAAACCGGCAATTGCCAACTCCAGGCCATTGCCTATGACATGCAGATGATGGCCGCGCCTTACCCGCAGTTTTCACCCCAATATGAAGTCGATGCCTCGCACCCGGATTTTATTCTGGATCGCAATCGCTGCATTTTATGCTCGCTCTGTGTGCGCGCCAGCCGGGATATTGACGGTAAAAACGTGTTCGGCCTGTCCGGGCGCGGCATTCATACCCGGCTGGTGGTGAATGCCGCTTCCGGCCAGTTGGGGGATACCGATTTTGCCAGCAACGATAAAGCCGCCCACGTGTGCCCGGTGGGGGCCATTTTGCCCAAGCGCGTGGGCTTTGCGGTGCCGATTGGGCAGAGGATTTACGATATCATACCGATTAGCCAGACCGCAACGACCGCAACGACCGCAGCGGCGGCAGCTTCGTCGGTTCCGGCAGCTTCGCCAGTTCCATCGGCTTCGCCGATAAATAAACCCAAGGTGCGCGTCGCCACCACCTCGCTGGCAGGTTGTTTCGGTTGCCACATGTCATTCATGGACATCGACGAACGCCTGTTGGATTTAATCGACCTGGTAGAATTTAACCGCTCGCCCTTAACCGACATCAAACACTGCGGACCCTGCGATATCGGCATCATCGAAGGTGGCGTCTGCAATGCCGAAAACGTACATGTGCTGCGTGAATTTCGCGCCAATTGCAAAACAATCATCGCCATCGGTGCCTGCGCCATTAACGGCGGCTTGCCAGCCCAGCGCAATCATTTTACCTTGGCCGAACTGGTGGATGAAGTGTATGTGCAGCGGGAAGGTCTGGTCAACGGCAAAGTGCCCAATGACCCGGAACTGCCCTTGTTGCTGGATAAAGTGTACCCGCTACATGAATTGATTCATATCGATTATTCGATCCCCGGTTGCCCACCGTCCGGCGACACCATTTGGGCCGTGCTGACTCAATTGCTGGCAAAGCACGAGCCAGCGCTTCCCACTAATTTGATTCATTTTGATTAGGCCCGCTGCCATGACATCGAACCTTGAAACTGCCGCACAGCCAGAACAACTGCGCCGGGTTGCCATCGACCCGGTATCACGGGTGGAAGGCCACGGCAAAGTCACGCTCTTGCTGGATGAAAACAATCAGGTGCAGCAAGTGCGCCTGCACATCGTTGAATTTCGCGGCTTTGAAAAATTCATTCAGGGTCGCCCGTATTGGGAAGTGCCGGTCATGGTACAGCGCCTGTGCGGCATTTGCCCGGTCAGCCATAATCTGGCTGCATCCAAGGCGCTGGATATTATTGTCGGGGCCAAACAACTGCCGCCCAGCGCCGAAAAGCTGCGCCGCCTGATGCATTACGGCCAAATCCTGCAATCGCACGCGCTGCACATGTATTACCTGAGCGCGCCCGATTTGCTGTTTGGTTTTGATAGCGACATGGCTTTGCGCAATATTGTGGGCGTGGCCAAACGATACCCGGAAACCGCCAAACAAGGCATTTTACTGCGCAAGTTTGGGCAGGAAGTGATCCGCATCACCTCGGGCAAGCGTATCCATGGCACGGGTGCGATTCCCGGCGGTATGAATAAAGCCGTCAGTTTGGACGAGCGTGATTTTTTGAAAAAAGATATCGACCAAATCATCACCTGGGGCGTGGCGGCGGTGCAAATGGTGAAGCAATTACACCAGCAAAACCCGGCCATGTACAATTCTTTCGGGTGCTTTAGCTCCAGCATGATGTCGCTGGTGGGGCAGGGCGGGGCCATGGATTTATATGACGGTGCTTTGCGCGTGCGCGATGCGCAAGGCGCGCTGATGGTGGATGGTTTTGATTATCAAGACTATGGTAGCTTGATTGCCGAAGAAGTCAAACCCTGGACCTATATGAAATTCCCGTTCCTCAAGTCGATTGGCAGTCAGGATGGCTGGTATCGGGTCGGCCCCTTGTCGCGCCTGCAAAACTGCGATTTTATTGCCACACCGCTGGCCGAGCAAGAGCGCCGCGAATTCATCGCCGCCACGGATGGCCCGATGCACGCACCGCTGGGTTACCACTGGGCGCGCATGATTGAGCTATTGCACGCGGCGGAATTGATCGGTGATTTGCTGGATGACCCGGATATTATGGGTGCCGATTTGGTCGCGCAGGGGCAGCGTGTGGGGGAAGGCGTGGGCGTGATCGAGGCACCGCGCGGTACGCTGATTCATCATTATCAGGTCGATGACAATGATCTGGTCACGATGTGCAATTTGATTGTATCCACCACCCACAACAATCAGGCCATGAATGAAGCGATTCGCGCCGTATCGCGCCAATATTTGAGCGGCAATGAAATTACCGAAGGCTTACTCAATCACATTGAAGTGGCGATTCGCGCCTTTGACCCTTGCCTGTCCTGCGCCACCCATGCGCTGGGCAAAATGCCTTTGATTGCCGAATTGCGGGATGTCGAAGGCAAGCTGGTACACAGCCTGACCCGCTCGCCCCCCAACTTGTTGGTGTAACGATGCGTGCGCCGATCTTGATTATTGGCTATGGCAACCTCAGCCGGGGCGATGATGCGCTGGGGCCGCTGGCCTTGGAGCTGATTGCGCGGCGCATTGCGCAATGGGATGCTGGCTTGCTTGCCGGCCAGCCGGAATGGGGACAGATTGAGTTATTGACCGATTTCCAATTGCAAATTGAATTGGTCACCGACATGGCGCAGCGTGAGCGGGTGATTTTTATCGATGCCGATGTCAGCCTGAATCAACCGTTTTGTTTCACGTCCTTGCAGGAGCCACGTGTCAGCGTTGGCACGTCGCACGCGCTGGAGCCTGCCAGCTTGTTGGCGGTGTATCGTCATTATTACGCTTGCACTGCGCCGCCCGCGTTTTTGCTGGCTATTCGCGGTTACGAGTTTGAATTGGGCGCGCCTGTCTCGGCCCAGGCCGGGCGTAATCTGGATGCCGCCATCGCCATGCTGGAACAATGGCTTACCCAAGGCATCAGAGAAGTTTGCCATGCATGAATTATCTCTGGCCGAGAGCATGCTGGAATTGATTGAAAGTGCCGCCATCACCCAACAATTTACTGGTGTGCGGGTGGTGTGGCTGGAAATTGGCTGCCTGGCTTGCGTGGAGCCGGACGCCTTGCGTTTTTGCTTTGACGCAGTGGCGCGCGATACCGTGGCGCAAGGTGCGCGCCTTGAGATTATTGAAGTACCCGGTTGCGGCATTTGTAGCGATTGCGCCAGCACCCACCCACAGCGCAATCTGCTCGACCCCTGCCCGGCGTGCGGTTCTTACCGGGTAGAGGTGAGTGGCGGAAGCGGGATGCGGATTAAAGAATTGGATGTGATCTGAAATACAATACGTGTTGTAATCGTGAGAATTTGATTGATCAACAGTAAAGGAACCCCAATGCAAACCAGTGAAGGCAAAACCATCCAGACCGCCCAATTCAACACCGCCTTAAAACTGTATATTCTTTTGTACGGTGCTTTTATGTTGGCCATCACCGTTGTTGGCATTCCATTGGCGCTGATTTGGCTGTGTGGCCCAGGGCAATGGTATGCGAATCATTATTTCAATAAACTTGAATGTGTGATTAGCGATACCAATTTGCGTTTTAAAAAAGGGATTTTGGTGCAGTTTGAAAAAACCATTCCCTTGGAAAACATTCAGGATATTTCTTTCATCGAGGGGCCAGTGCTGCGTTACTTTCATTTGGCGGTGCTCCGGGTGGAAACCGCTGGCGGTTCTGCCAACAATATGGGGGCGATGAGTTTGGTGGGGATTGTGGATGCGCAAGCGTTTCGCTTAACGGTGATGACGCAACGCAATTTGCTCAAGCAGGCGCAATCGGGGCAGCGCAGCGATAGTGCGGATGGCAATACCCTGCTGGAAATTAAGGAGATTTTGTTGCGGATTGAAGGCTTGATGAAGCAGAAGGGGTGATTTCACGTTTTGAAGCTGTTGCGTGAATTGGGCGTGACGGATTTTCGGCGCGACGGGACGAATTTTTATAATTTTCTTACGCCTGCGGCTCGTTCGCTGCTGCCGGCGGGTGCGGCGGAAATTGTCGTTGAAGACGACATGGCCAGGATGAGGCAACGTAAAGTTGCAGTGGAAAAAATGCGCCAATGGGCCAAGAATCATTATGACGTTATTTTTATCGATAGTCGGACGGGTTTGGCCGATATTTCAGGCATTTGCACTATGCTCCTGCCGGATATTGTGGCGCTGTGTTTTGCGCTGAACCAGCAAAATATCAGTGGCGTGGCCAAGGTGGCGGCAGCTATTCACGCCAAGCGCGCCAATGAGGTGGTGTTGCGCGCGGTGCCCATGCGGGTGGCCCAGCGTGACAGTGCGCAGGGGAGCGACGCGCAGGCGCAGGCGCAATCGACCCTAACCCGGATTGGAGGGTTTGAGCAAAGCGCAATAAAGGCGGACATGGAAGGACTATCTATTCCGCTGGTTGATGATTTACCATTTTACGAAACTTTAGCCCCTTTTGTGGCCAAAGATCCGGCGTTTGATCCGTTGACCTTAAGCTATTTGCGGCTGGGGAATAAATTGGTTGATTCTTCATTCGTTATTCCCGAGTTTAATCAAGCAGTGATTGCAGAGATAAAGCAGCGCTTGCAACCGAGTAATGCAACGGTGGAATATCTTAATGCTTTAAAATTGGCAACGCCGGAGCGGGCCTATGCTGAATTCGTGCGATTGACTGAGAGTGCAATGGCGGCCGTGGCGAATGGCGACACGCTGGACGAGGCCTATCTTTCGGCATTGCTGACTGTGGGGCTGCGCACCCGTGATATGACTGAGGAGCTTGGGTTGCGTCGAAAACTGGTAGTTAAGCTGTTGGATGTGGTTAGTATTATGAATATATCTGATGACTTGCCACCAGTCAGCCAAAAATGAGCGCACCTCCATCACCACCGCCCAAATCATCCCCGGCGCAATTGTTCCTCGCGCTGTGGCCATTATGCCGATAGCCAGCAATTCCGCCTGAGCGCACGCAGTCCCTTGGTGCGTGGGGATCGGGGCGAAACCGCAGCCAACGCTGAAAACTTTGCAGACTGTTTTACCGCACTCAGCGTTGCGTGGTCTTGATCTGCCAAGACCTTCACCTTTCGTCCGCAGTCAAAGACATGCTTGATTTCTTTCAACCCGATTGGGTTTTTGTACCGATCCTGGATGCAGGTATTTCTGCCGGGCGCTGGGCACATCAGGAAGCATTTGCCAATAGCGGCATCTCTAACGCCCGCTTTATGATCGTGAGCAGCATGGCATTGGCGCAATTAGCTTATCCCAAAGAGCCACGCGCCTGCGCGCTCGCCGTAGGCCCAAAAGCGGCAGATGCAGCGCACGGCGATAAAGGCCGGGTTTTTCAGGAAGTGAGCGTCGAAGCTGGCACAAAGCCGGGTTACGCCAGATTGCAATGGCGCAATGCCACATGGCAACAAACCACGCAGGGCGCGCAAGATATCAAGTAAAAACAACCATCACCCAACCCCAAAAAGCCGGCTGACCAAATCAGCAAGCCAGCCCACTTAGCCCGCAGGCTACGCACCTCGGTGCTCCACCAGATCGCGCAGCGACGTGGGCAAAAGCGCTCGCAGCTTCGCGCCAATGACGGTTTCGTGGCGCTGCCAAAACACGCCGATCGCGATTACAGCCAAGCCAATTCCTGTTAACGCAACGGGGAAAAGCATGCTGTCTTTGAACACCGTATGCGAGAGGTGTCCAAGGTATAGGGCTACACCAATTCCACCAAAGACCGCGAAGACACGTCGCGAAAGTGCCGCGCCGACGGCAATGAGAAAAAGATTGACGCAGAAGTACAGAAACTTATTGAGCTCGCTGTCCGAGTTCATGCTGGTTAATCCGCCCCAAAACGTCAGCACACCGAATACGTAGAGCCAAAATGCGAAGTCTTTGGATCGAAACGAGCGCACGTCAACCCAAAAAGCAAACAGCGTCATTGCGACACCGAACCACATCGATACGAGCTTGCCACGATCGGAGAAGAAGTCGGCGGCGCTTCCACCAAACAGAAATGGGATTAGGTCCATGCTCATATACCAGAGAGTGACTGCCACAGGCAAGACCATAAATGGGAGTCGGTAGCGCCACAGGGCGACTGCGCCAGCAGCGAGGGTTGCCAGCTCCATCATCAACCATCGCCAATCGATCTGGGTATGGAAGTCACGATAGGCAGTCACGGACGACCAGAAGCCGAGAATGTGCTGCGCCCCGTAGACAGCCAGCGGGACCATCACAACCGCCAGCGTCGCAGTGATGCCAGCCGGAATTGCAAGGTGCTTGCTGCGGAGTAGGATCTCAGTAAGCGCTAGCGCGCCACAACAATAGACCGCCGCGATCAATAGCAGTCCGGTACCAGCAAAACGTTCCCAGCCAAGGGTCATGAAGAGTGTCATTGCGCCGATGGCGATCAGGCCTCCGAGGTAGTACAGGATGTGCGCCGGCTTGAAGCTCGGCACTTCCAACTCGCGCTCAAGCAGAAAAGCCCAGAGCGATTGAGCCTGCCCTTCGGCAAGTAGTCCCCTAGCCGCTGCTTCATCGAGTAGACCGCGCGTGATTTTCATGGCACAACCTTTGTCTTATGGATCAAATTGAATTCATAACAAGTCACCCTGCGATGCACCGTATCGTCTGCCACCCCAAGGATTCGTCATACGACGAGAGCGTCTGGAGTTTCATGCGGGCTAACGTGTTAATTCAGCAGCTTGCGCGGCTTTTTACGCAAGTCGGCTAGAATCAAAAGTTATGTCTTATTTTAACCCATATGTTTGCAGTGGCTGACAATTGGGCTGAGTTTTTCCTGACCTTACGAATGTGGTCAGACAGTCGGCATTTTGACTGGTTTGTATTTTTTCCGGCGCGCTTAGGGTGTTGAGCACCGCGTCGGCTGCCAATGCAGAACGATAAATCGCTTCAATGGCGATCATATCCGCCCGCATGTATTGGGGAACCGTTTTTTCTCTGGCGCGGGCCGCACCTACGCTATGAAGCACAGCGTTGGCATACTCGATCAATGCATTGGGCGCGGGATAAAGAAGTGCGCTCGCGACGAAGCCTTTTCCTGCCGGCCCCCACGCACCTCTTTTTTTCTCCTTTAAACCCTCTTTAAAAAACCACGCTGCCCCGACCTTGTCTGCTGAAGCGCCATTCGCCTTGAGCCAGACAGAAACCGAAATTGGGTTTTTAAGATCACGTTGTTCCAGCGGTTTAGGCTGGGTAACGTCACCCAGCGCAGATGCGCCAAGCAACGTAAGGGCACTACTTAACCACAGTGGCCATGCCGACAGTTTTGCCATCCCCGCTCCTGCAAAGAATTAGATATTGATAAAGCCGTGTCCAGCCGACTGGTTCAACGGTGATGCAACCCAAACTTCCCGTGCCAGTATGCAAATAACGATCATTACTCTCAGGCATTGCGTTGCCTTGCCCAAGAAAGAACCAGTTTTTGGCATATGCCGATTTCGGCAGGTAGCCGATCCCGCCATTATGAGGAAAATCCGGGATTTGTATCGGATGTATACCAGCGGAAATGGGCCTGTCATTGGAAATAGCTTTGATCTGCCCGCCTGGGTAGGTAAGTAGTTGCTTTGTCAGGTTGAAATTCAAATGCGCCATGCCATGATAGCCGGGGTTGCCACTTTTTAGATTGCCCGTTTTCACTGAGAATTTTTTACCACGCTCAACGCCTTCGAGAATAGTGAAGTGATCTCGCCCATTTTTGGATTCGGTGACATCAACTTGCAAAAATCCTGGTATTGCGATAATTAAGCCAGACGGCTCGCGCTTTACATTGAGCCAACCATCGTGCCCACCTACAACATAATGTATCTCAGCCATTTCTTTCCTTGCATGATTAGGTTGTAGCAGAATCAAAAGCATAACGTAGAGCTAACCGGCGCTGCGCGGCTTCATCGCGCAGCGTCCAGCGCCCGAAGGGAGCGAGGTTGAGCGCCATGTTAGATGGCTTTTTCCTCAGCCTCTTCTTCTGCGGTCTTGTCACAAAACTCACAGGTATTACCAAGAGTTGGATCGCATTCACTTACCGTAACTATTTGAGACTCTTCACCTGAGGATTGTTCGGCAGAAACGCAATCGTCGCAGACCGTAACACTTGGGTATTGTTCGCTAGCGCGATCAGACGACATTTCACCCAAAATCATGCAAGTTTTCATAGTGGCTCCTGTTTGTTGAGAAATCTAACGCCGAACTAAACGGGACTGCGCACAATGCACAAAAACCGAAGAGCGGGGGATTGAATAATTGTTGCACGTCGAAACAACGACGCACGCAGTTTCCGACTTCAGCGCCAAGTTAAGTCGCATTTCACGTTGGGGTATCAACATCGTCCCATTCACTTTCCTCAAAACGCACAAGCCAATTGAGGGCATAGTGGCGCTCTTGAATAACCCCTCTTTCGCAGTCTGGCATTTCACCATTATTGTGTTGAGCTTGCCGCACCAGCCAGTGCAAGCGATAGTGCAAATCAAGTGAATCTAGAATTTCACTAACTGGCCTTATTGTTGCTGTCTTAAACAATGTGTTCTGATCAATCGCGGCGATTATACGAGCCGCCAAAGGCACATCACAAATAGTGCTTGGGTAAGGAAGAAATTCAACTAAGCCTAGCACCCATTCAAAAAGAAAAAGACACTCATAACGCCACGCAAACTGAATAACTTCGTTTGAAGTTGGGTTCTCCGCAAACAAGAAAGATCGTTCATTTTCTGTAAGATAGGTGAATGCAAGTGGAAATTTTTCTTGAAGTTCTGGGATAGCGATAGGGGTATTTGTAGCAAGTGATTCTGCTCTTACCGCTACTACAAATAACGCTAAAGCTCGGCCCACAATCTCTTGTGAATCACGAGGACGTAACTCGGCTTCAGATATGAGCGGCGGTAGGTGTAATGGCATGCTAAGATTTTTTGTAGCCAGAAATTTTTCTGTTCTTGCTTTCCGCTCCCAAGCCTCGACAGGGTACGGAATCTCAGCATCTTGATCAGAATTTCCATCAATTGCAGATACTAAGATACGTCCTTTGGCGTCTCGCACATTACCATCTGGTAAGAACAGTATTGCGTTGGCACTCTCTGCCCAAGCCGCAACTACATCCATTTGATTTTCTGCAACCGAAAAACTCAATTGTTGTTGCGGCCGTTGGATATGCCTTATTACGTGATATTTAGCACGAGACATCTCATTATTGCCCCGACTCCTTACATAACCGACGAAACCACTTAAATGCGGTGACAACTCTGGATCAGATAAATCACGCCGATTATTTAGTGAATGCGGAAAATGCAACTCATGAATCGTACCTTTTGTGCAATAAGCGTTAATCAACAGGGAGTCTAAATCTAGCGGCGGAAGAGCTGGCCCCATTTTTGTGGCTGCCTTCGGTAGTAGCATTTTTTTTAGTTGTTTAAACATTGTCGTAAAAAAATAAATGGATTATGAAATATACGGATCAGCGACTTAACGTAAAATTCAGTGGCGGCGAAGCCGTCCGCTGGAATGAAATGTTAGTTGCTTCCGAGAAGGTGGCAACAAATATTATTTTAATTAATAAATATTCCCCCGCCAATCCGCTTCAAGTATCCAGACAACCAATTCTTCATTAATAACTTCGTAAACAATTCGGAAATTGCCTATTCGATACCGAAACCTATTCACAAAGCCCTGCATAGTTTTTATGTTTGGCCCTGTCCGAGGGCTTTCCTTCAAATTATTAAGCTTTTCGAGCACGCGCCGACGCATGACTGGGTCAATTTTGCGCAAGCTCTTTTCTACCTCTTTAGTAAGGCGAATAGTATAGGTCATTTACCTTCGCCTTCACGCAGAAATTCATCAAGCGTTTTCAATTCCGACAACTTCGGCGTGGTCAATTTTATTTTAATTAGCGCTACGTTTAGCCGGCCTTCTTCAAGCTTGTCGTGCTGTTCAATTTGCTCGCGTTCAGTACTACTGTTCATTTTCGATATCCTTTATAAAATCATCAAGGGTTTTGGCATTTGGGTCGTAACTTGCAGCTACTTTCGAGTCAATTTCGTCTTCCCTTTCTTCAACTTTATCTAGGAAAAATTGGTACGCGTCGGCAGGAATGATTGCGGCGAGCACCTTTCCACCATCATCTTCGATCAGGATATCTGCCCCCTCCAATGGATCGGGGCGCAGAATAGCTTCGATCAAAGCTGGGGGAAGGGTTGATAATGATATTTTTGGCATAATAAATCACTTGGCGTTGGTTGTGTTTTTGTATTGTAAAGCATATTCTGACCCTAAACAACTAATGTTCGAGATGGGCGGCGGCTGGAAGCAAGCGAAGCTTGCTGGAAGACGTCCGCTCGATTGAGGGGTTAGGTGCTACCGGGCACCTGTGCCAACCTGCCGCCTCTTATGAGCAGCCGACCATGCACTAGCCATACTCTGCGCTCGGTCAAGGTCTGCGCGAGATAGCTCGCGCTCTAGGGAGTCGATGTTCACCCTAAGGATTGGTTGCTCGCGATTGACGAGGGCAAGGCTCCACCATATGTAGGCAAGCACATGGTCCCTTGGCGTACCCCAGCCGTTGTAGTAGTAGAAGCCCAAGGAACCCTGAGCATCGCTGTCGCCTTGTTCTGCAGCTTTCGCCATCCACGTGAAGGCTGCCTTGTAGTTCTTTGGAACTTCCTTGCCGTGAAAATATATTTCGGCAAGCACGTACTGAGCTGTCGTGTCGCCCTGCGCTGCGCACTGCGCGATGTCGTCGAACTTGATCATCCGATCCAGGGGGCAGGTGGTGGCTGACGCTGTTGCACAGCCAAGGATAAGAGCAAGGGTCGCGATCTGATTCATGGCGATGTTCGGGGCACCTAACGTAAAGGTAACGGGCACGCCCGGAGACGGCCCAAAAAAGTGGCAACCCGTTGATGCCGCGCAAAGCTAAAACGAAGTTGCGATGGGCGTGTCCGGTTGACCGTTGTGTTGGGTGAGATGGTAGCACAAGACAGCGAACCGTCGCGCATCCAACCGAAAATAATCCTACCCACGGGCGCATTCGCGCCACACCTACGCGAGGGCGCACTGGTGCGCGCGCAAGCGATGGAGGTTGAATTTGGCGACGGAATTTGCATGGGGGCAATGTGATGCCGATCCGCCCAACGT
>JBKJLF010000454.1:0-8625 GCA_046597185.1 Burkholderiaceae bacterium
GCTTCGGGGCGGAGCTGGCGGAGCTGGCGGAGCTGGAATAGAGGGGGAATTGGCACCCCCCGTTTTCCCTTCTCATTCGCTTAACAATTCCGCCGCTGTGTGCATGCCTTCGATATGTTCGGATATAACGCGTATCATGACGATAATGGGAATACCGAGCAATAGACCCCAAATTCCCCACAGCCAACCCCAAAAAAGTAGTCCTATAAATACCGCTACGGCATTCATTTTAGCGATTCTTCCGGTCATCCAGGTCGTTAAAAAGGTACCTACCAGCGTCGCTGCCAGCATTGATGAGCCCGATACCAGGAACATTGCCGACAGTGACCCAAATTGCATGAAAGCAGTCAATCCGGTAGCGACTGAAATGATCAACGAACCAAAATACGGAATGATGTGCAGGCAGCCTGCCGCGACTGCCCAAGCGCCCGCATTTTCCAGTCCGATCCAGCGGAAAACAATCCACAACAACAGTGCCAGTAGCACATTCGTGATCAGCAACATAAACATATAGCGCTGGATGGATTTGTTAATATCATCAAGTATATGCACTGTAATTTTCTTTGATGATAGCGATGGCCCGGTGATTTTTATGAGCTTCCGTTTAAAACTATTTCCAGAGGATAAAAGAAAAAATACCAGGAAGATGACAATTGTCCCCTGTCCAATAAACCCGATTGCGCCCATTGATCCGGCCCATAACCAATCCTGTATTTTGAACGTCGGGCTGGCAACCACAACACGTATAGGCGCTTGCCTATTGCTTGGGCGGCCCCCTGTTGCCTGATTGGTTGCTTTTTCAATTTCAGTGGCCGCAGCCTGCATTTGTTGCATCGTGCTCGGTTGACCGTTTTGCGCTTTGATGATGGCCTTGGATATTTGTCGCGCCGCTTCAGGCAAGCTCACCAGGATTGATTGGAACTCGGTACGTAGCGAATTAGCGACTGCGGCGGTGCCGCCCAACAATGCGATCAATACCAGGATGGTCCCGATAACACGTGGAATTTTTATGCGCTCCAGCCAAGTTACTACCGGCGTCAAAGTGTAAGAAATTAAAATGCTGAAAACTAGTGGGATGAAAAATTTTTGCGCCCACTGTAGTGCGAACACGAATGCAACCGTCGCCAGAATCGTTAGAGCGATACCGCGTCCGCTGGCCTGAAGAGGGGGGCTGTGTATTTTTTGCAGAAGTGTGGTGCGTTCTTTTTTCGGCGCGGCTTCCGGCGCAACAATATTTTTTGCGGGTGGCGCGCTCTTTGGCGCTAATTCTTCTTGAGGTGGGGTATGCATGGTCTAATAGCCTTCTTTTTTATATTGGTGTTCAGATAAATACAGTATAAAGCGATGAAAAAATGCCCGAGCCTATCCGATTTTTTGCATTTATTTCAGTCGGCAATTTTGTCGCGGTCGCTGAATTTCTTATTTGCAAGTTATATTGCTTCGGCAATGCGGTCTGTACGCTAACGCACATAGTGGGCGCGCCAGGAATGCCAGTCTGGCTTGGTTCAGGGTTTCGCTTTTTCGTTTCCTTTCAGGGCTTCGTAAGACCTGCTTCAGCATTACCACCTGTCGCTGGCGACCAAGGCCGGCCAAGCGGGACATCAATACAAATACCGGCTACCGCTATCGGCATTCTGGCCTCGATAGTATCAAAGTTTCCTAAATTCAAGGGCCTGTGTTCGTTAGCGTACTTACAGGACCAATTCCGCGTGGCAAGATGACCTACTTGCCCTACTTGCCCTACGCACACAGCGCATGGCTACTCGGTACCCGCAATGTTACAACTCAATGAACAACGAAAGCTCACAAATGAACACACCACATACTGCTGTATCCAAGTCCAATCTTCATCCATTGATCGTTGCCGCTGCCGTCTCGGTGGTGCTGGTATCCGGCCTGGGGGCTGCGTCCCTCATGGGTTGGCTGCCGCCTTCGTCAGCCAGTCAGAATGCCCAGGTCCAATTGGGCGCTAATGGCCAACCTGTGCCGCAAGCTGGCGCTAACGGCCAAGCTGGCGCTAACGGCCAAGCTGTGCCGCAAGCTGGCGCTAAAGGCCAAGCTGTGCCGCAAGTCGGCAATTCCAGCTATCGCCCCGCGCCGGCTCATCATGCGCGCCAGCCTGAACAAATCGCAGCACCGAACCCGGCCCGTTGCGCGGCGTGCGGCGTGATTGAGACCGTCAATGAAGTCGCCACGCGTGGCCAAGGTACCGGGCTGGGCGTCGCCGGCGGCGCGGTGGTGGGCGGCCTGCTGGGCAACCAGGTGGGCGGCGGCAGAGGTCGCGATCTGGCTACCATCGCCGGCGCGATCGGCGGCGCGGTTGCCGGCAATCAGATCGAAGGCAACGTCCGGGCCAGCCATAGCTATACCATTTCGGTACGCCTGAACGACGGTTCCATGCGCACCTTCCACCAGTCCGAACAGCCTGGCTGGCGCGCCGGTGATCACGTACGCATCGTCAATGGTTCGATACGCTCCGACGGTTAAGCGCACATCAAGGGGCCGTACCAAGAACACGCGGGCCCTTTTTTTTTGTTTTTTTTGCGCCGTGCTATACTCACCAAGGAGTTTTTCGATTTTGAAATATTCAGACCTAGGAATATTGAATGATTCATCTAAATGACCCGAAACGAAATCTTCTACTGAAAGTTTTGCCTGCCGAAGATTTCACGCGACTTACTTGCTTGAAGATGGAGCTCCTCCGAGATAGCCTGTGTTGGCAATGAAGGCTCGCCTGGCAATTTACGCTAGCAAGTTAATTTCTTGCTCCACTTACCAACCTTTTACCTAAAACCGCAATGAACTCCAAGAAACTCACCAGTGGTCGCCGACGCTCATCGCAATTGCAGACTGACGTGCTACAGGACGCCATCTTCAACAACGCGCACTTTTCCTATATCGCCACCGACGCCGCCGGCATCATCCAGATATTTAACGTGGGTGCCGAACGCATGCTTGGCTATCGCGCCGATGAGGTGGTCGGTTTGGCCGCGCCTGATACCTTGGCCGATGCCGTCGAGATGTCGGCCCGGGCCGCCGCGCTGAGCGGGGCGGAAATCGCGCTGCGTCCGGGCCTGCCGATCCTGCTGGCCAAGGCCGCCCAAGGCGCCGAGGACATCGTTGAATTGACTTTCGTGCGCAAGGATGGCACCCGCCTCGCCGCCAGCGTGTCGGTCAGCGCGCTGCGCGATGAAGATGAAGCCATCATCGGCTATCTGCTGATCGGCACGGACAACACGGAACGTAAGCGCGCCGAAGCCGAGCAATCGCTGCTGGACCAGCGCCTGCGCGACCAACAGTTCTATACGCGCAGCCTGATCGAATCGAATATCGATGCGCTGATGACCTGCGATCTGCAGGGCCTGATCAGCGACGTCAATCATCAGATGGTGTTGCTGACGGACCGCAGCCGCGAACAACTCATCGGCACGCCGTTCAAGACGCATTTTATCGACCCCGAGCTGGCCGACGCCGCCATCCGCCAGGTTCTGCGCGACGGCAAAGTGATGGACTTTGAGCTGGTCGCGGTGCGGCACGACGGCTTGCAAACGCCGGTGTCCTACAATGCCACCACCTTCCATGATCGTAACGACGTGCTGCAGGGCGTGTTTGCGGCCGCGCGCAATATCGTCGAGCGCAAACAGTTTGAACTCGTGCTGCAGGAAAAAAATGTCGAGCTTGAAGGCGCGCGTGCAGTTGCCGAGAAGGCCAACCTGGCCAAATCCGAGTTCTTGTCGAACATGAGCCACGAGCTGCGCACCCCGCTCAATGCGGTGCTGGGCTTCGCCCAGTTAATGGAGAGCGCGACACCGCTGCCATCGCCGGCGCAAAAACTGTCAATCGAACAAATTCTCAAGGGAGGGTGGTATTTGCTGCGCTTGATAAACGAGATATTGGACCTGGCGATGATCGAATCAGGCAAGCTTTCGATGACGCTGGAATCCGTGTCGCTGGCCGAGGTCTTGCAGGATTGCCAAGTCATGATCGCGCCACAAGCCTTGTCCCATCACATCGCGATTGATTTCCCGGTCGGTGATGAGCCGCATTATGTCCACGCTGACCGCACCCGCATCAAGCAGGTAATGATCAACTTGCTGTCCAACGCGATCAAGTACAACCGCGCTGGCGGTAAAGCAAGCGTGCGTTATGCGCCGCTGCCTGACGGGCGGCTGCGCGTCAGCGTCAGCGACACAGGGATCGGCTTGTCCGGGGATAAGCTGGCGCAACTATTCCAGCCATTTAACAGGCTGGGCCAGGAGTCCGGGGCGGCTGAAGGCACCGGCATCGGACTGGTCGTGACCAAGCAGTTGGTGGCGCTGATGGGCGGCTCGATCGGCGTCGAAAGCGTCGTTGGCGAAGGCAGCACTTTCTGGTTCGAGCTCACAAGCACATCCGCAACAGCGTCGCCGCCAAACGATGCCGCGCCTGTATTCGAAGAGCGCACCAAGGCGGCAGAACATGCTGCCTTGCGAACGCTGCTCTATGTCGAAGATAATCCGGCCAATTTGAATCTCGTCGAACAGCTGATCGGGCGCCGTAGCGACCTGAAGTTGCTGGTCGCAGTGGATGGTCTGGGCGGGATTGCAATAGCCCGTTCCCAGCTTCCTGACGTCATCCTGATGGATATTAATCTGCCTGGCATGAATGGACTCGATGCCATGAAGATCTTGCGCGCGGATCGCCTTACCGCGCATATTCCGGTGCTGGCACTGTCTGCCAACGCCATCCAGGGCGATATTGACCGGAGCCTGAAGGCGGGATTCTTCCGCTACCTCACCAAGCCGATCAAAATAGACGAACTCATGATGGCGCTCGACGTGGCGCTGGACTACGCGGCCAGCAAGGCATCGCAATAGAAGGAGAATGATTGATGAAAGGGGTCACCAAAGGGATCAGGTTACTTTTTTTTGTTGATATAAAATAACTTCATTCAACACATAACCAAAATGCCTCGTCTCCCGCGCCTGACTATGCCAAACGTTGCGCAGCATGTTGTGCAGCATGTTGCGCAGCATGTTGTGCAGCGGGGTAACAATCGGCAAGCAATTTTCTTTGCGAAAGAGGATTATTCCACCTACCTCGATTATTTGCGCGGATGGCGACATCGAACGAATCGACGCCGTTCATGCCAATGCCAGGAACTCCGTGTGCTGCCGAACAGACCGCAGCAGCCAAAAGATTAGATTATAGAAAAATCAGGTTAATAAGGAATCAAATCATGAACCAACATTTGTTGATGGGCTTCATTGGCGTGGTGACGTTTTTAGCAGGTAATGTCGGCGCAAAAGAGGTAAGTCTCGCCACGGGAGAAACATACCGCCAGGGAGACCTCACCGTCACCTGCGGCCAAGCGTTAACCGAGGATAAACCTCTGGTTCTCAAAAACTGCCAGTACTGGGACGATTTTAATGAAAAGTGCCTATTTGAGAAAAAGACTTATGTACACAAAAATCTTGAATGCGTTGAAGAATGTCAGTACTGGGGAAAGTTCAACAGCACCTGCCATTATCAGACAAAGTGTTCTTTCTACCCGGCACAAAAGTCATTTGTGCGAACCACCTGCGATAAGTTTGACGACTTCAACAATACCTGTATTAAAACAAATGAGATAAAAATAGTGCATTAATACAATAAAAAGGCGGCACATTTTCGTCTGACTCAATTCCAATGAATTAATAAGAAATAAAATGACCGAACCAGCGCCCTGGTTAATTATTTGCAGAACGCCGCAAAGATCACTTTTGACTGTAAACATGCCCACAAAACAAATGATCAGCCATACAGTTCGGCAGCTTTGGGGCCAAGCACTACGGCGTCAAGGCATCGGGACAACAAGGCAATGCCAACTACGTAGTCGGCACTTCGCGCTTCAAAACCGATGGCTACCGTGATCACAGCGCTGCCACACGCGACACGACGAATGCAAAGCTGCGCATCGCGACGGGCGACGATTCAACTGTCACGTTGATAGGCAATGCTGTTGGCAGGTGTGCGCAACAGCAACATCGTCGTTCGGTCGGTCGGTCGATCACTATATCGCACCCGAAAATGGCAACGGCAATGGAAACGAAAATGGCGACGACTCCGGCTCGGTGCGTTATCACGCGACCAAGCCGATGGCAGGCGCGACCTACAAATTTTCCGATCAATTGCACATCTATGCGTCGTTCGGCAAAGGGTTCGAAACGCCGACGCTGAGCGAACTCTCCTATCGTCCAGGAAGTACAGGTGCTTCCGAATTCAATTTCGATCTGCAACCGGCCACCAGCAACAATTACGAAGCTGGCATCAAGGTGCTCGCCGGGAAAAATTTTCACGCTAATCTGGCAGTGTTCCACATCGATACAAAAAACGAACTCACCGTGCTATCTAATTCTGGTGGCCGTTCTGTGTTTCAAAACGCCGGCAAAACCCGCCGCGACGGCCTTGAGCTGACGCTACAAAAGGAGGCGAAAAATGGCGTCGGCATGTTGCTCTCAGCCTCGCTGCTACGCGCGACCTACGTGACATACGTGACATACGTGACATACGTGACATACGCCGACAATTTTTGCGCCAGTGCCTGCTCGCCGTCCACGCAAGTCACCGCAGGCAAGCGCATTCCAGGCGTACCGAATCAGACTGTCCTGGGCGAACTATCGTGGCGCAATGAGGCAACCGGATTGAATGCAGCGCTGGAAGCTAAGTACGTTGGAAAAATTGCGGTCGACGACCTCAACAGCGATGCCGCCTCTGCTTATTTCATCGCCAACCTGCGCGTCGGGCTTGCGCAAAAAATCGCGCGCTGGCACATCAAGCAATTCATCCGGGTTGACAATATCGCCAATCATCACTACATCGGTTCCGTGATCGTCAATGAAAGCAACAAGCGCACCTTCGAGCCGGCTCCGGGTCGCAACTATCTGGCAGGCATTTCCGCGATCTATTCCTGGTAGCGGCTATATTTCTTCAAGTTCAGCATCCGCGTCGCCGCCGTAAATCTCGACCAACTTCGCAGTCGATGCGCTGACCGGGCCATAGGGCGATGGTAAGTTCTCGAACCGAAGCGCACTGTGCGCTAACGAACGGAGCGCTGCCGGATAAAACGGGAAAATGGCCAATGTTGGGCGTGGCACGACTATGGCTGTTGTACCCTTGAAGCTGGAATTACAATCAAAGTGATGCAATGGACAAACTATCCGCATTTTTAATGGTTGGGCTGCTGCCCGTCCTGTCGGCCTGCGCCGAATTGGCGACGCCGTCGGCCGATGCCGGCACGGGGCCGCAGCCAGTGCTACCACAGCCCAATTCCACGTTTATACCGACGGTAAATAAGCCAGTAAATAAGCCAGTAAATAAGCCAGTAACTAAGCCGACAGCTAAGCATTAGCATGAGAGCCAAAGGTTCGTGCGTAGACGCTGGTGAACTCTGCGCCCAGCAGCAAAATTTGCGCTGAAAAGTACACCCAGATCAGCACCACCACCAGCGAACCGGCCGCTCCGAAACCCGACGCGACGCCGCTGTGGCCGATGTAGGCACCGATGGCGAACTTGCCCCCCGTGAACAGCAGAGCAGCCAGCAAGGCCCCGGGCCAAACGTCTGCCGCCAGCACACGCTGGCGCGGCATGACCTTGTAGATCAGGCCGAACATGAACGCCACCAGCAGGAAGCCACCGACTGCGTTACCGATTTCCACCACGGCCTGCCATGCGCCAAAGACCGGGCCAAGACGGCGACCCACCGCCGCAAGCAGGGTACTGGTGAGCAGCGACACAATGAGCAGAAAGCCCAGCGCGAGGATCATGCCGAACGCCATCAGACGGGCGCGAAACAGCGTGAACCACCCGCTCTTGCGCAACGGCTCCGGCACCCGCCAGATACGGTCGAGCGCGTCCTGCAGCTCGGTGAACACGGTGGTCGCACCGACCAGAAGGAGCACCAGGCCCACTGCGGTAGCGGTCAGGCCCTTGGCTGGCTCGCGCACACTGGCCAGCAGCACCTGCACCGCGCCCGCGCCTTGTTCACCCATCAGGCCCTGCAATTGCACCCGGATTTCGCCGCGTGCCGCGTCTTCACCGAATACCAGTCCGGCCACCGACACCACGATCAGCAGCAGCGGGGCCATCGAGAACATCGTGTAGTAGGCCAGCGCGGCACCCATGCTTGGCACGTAGTCCTCGCTCCACGCAGTCGCGACCTGCTTGACCAGCCCCCACCACGCGGCGATTTCGCCGGGGCTGGCCCGGGTGAGCGGGTCGGGCTTGTGACTGATCTGCATGCTTGCTCCTGCGGTGGCGATAAGGCAGTCTCCCCCAACGCTCGTGAGATCGTCTGTGCGGCAACGCACAGAGTCATTTGCATATCTGGCTGGCACAAACCGGAAACTGGCGCGCTCTGTTGCTTGCCGCACAGACGCCGCGCTGCCATTGGGCCAGGAAGGTTACTTCCCCTGCGCGGGCGCATCGTCAAGGTGTTTTTGCATTTGTCGAAGGAAGAACAGCGCAAGCGCCTGCTGGCACGCATCGACGAACCCGACAAAAACTGGAAATTCAGCAGCGCCGACATCACCGGGCGCAAGTGCCGGGACGCCGGGCTGCAAGCCTGGGGCCATGGTGCATGCAGGCGGCATCAATGCCGAAAACTCG
>JBKJLF010000522.1:0-2542 GCA_046597185.1 Burkholderiaceae bacterium
TGCGTCGCAAAAAAGCCAAAACATCAAAAAAATTCAAAAAAAAGCAAAAAAACACTTGCCAAATTTTGCAAACTGTACAAAACTACAGACTGATTACTTTGACAGGCAAAAAATCATGCTAAAACTTACCGCACGCCAGGAAGAAATTTTACAGCTTATCCGTTCTGCCATCGAAAACACGGGTTTCCCTCCGACCCGTGCTGAAATCGCAGCCGAACTTGGTTTTCGCTCAGCCAATGCGGCTGAAGAACATTTACAGGCTTTGGCCCGCAAAGGTGCCATCGTTATTAGCCCAGGCACCTCGCGCGGCATCCGCCTATTGCCCATGGGCATGGGCCAAAGCCAGCGTACCAGCGCGCAACTTGCTCTGCCCCACCCCTCCCTGTTGCAATTATCCCTTCCCCTGGTAGGGCGGGTGGCGGCGGGTTCCCCCATTTTAGCCACCGAACATATCGAATCGCACTATTCGGTTGACCCTTCGATGTTTAAAGCACGACCCGACTATTTGCTCAAGGTGCGCGGCTTGTCGATGCGCGATATCGGCATTATGGATGGCGATTTACTGGCCGTCAAAAAAGCTGAGACGGCTAAAAACGGTCAAATCGTGGTCGCCCGCCTGGGTGAAGAGGTCACCGTCAAACGCTATAAAAAATCCGGCTCGGTGATCGAACTCTTACCCGAAAACCCGGACTTCCAACCGATACGGGTAGAAGCCGGGCGCGAGGATTTTGCGCTGGAAGGTTTGGCCGTCGGTTTGCTCAGGGCTTGGGGCTAGGGATTGACCTGGGCTGCGGACTAACTTAGCCCGCATCCAGAGCCTGAGCAAAATCGTGCAATAAATCCGCTTCGTCTTCGATACCGACGGCGACGCGGATTAATGACTCGGCAATGCCCATGCTGGCGCGCCGTTCCGGCCCCATTTCATAAAAAATGGTGTGCGCCACGGGAATCACCAAGGTACGATTGTCGCCCAGATTGCTAGCCGGTATCGCCAGACGCAAGCGATTTAAATAATCAAAGCAATCAATCTCCGGTTTCAGCTCAAAACTGAACAGCGAACCATAGGCTGAAAACAATTCGCTGCATAGCGCATGTTGCGGATGCTCAGCCAAGCCCGGATAATACACGGCGGCCACGCGTGGGTCGGCCGCCAGCATTTTGGCCAGGGCAATCGCATTGCTGCAAGTACGCTCGCTGCGCAAAGCCAGGGTTTCTGCCCCAATGGCGATATGATGCGCCGCTTCTGGCCCCAGTGAGGCACCAAAATCACGCAAACCCTTGGCACGCAGTTGCGCCAGGCCCCATTGCGGCACCGGGTTTTTACGGTAGGCGTCAAAAATATTCGAAAAATTCGCCCAATCAAATAAACCGGTATCGGTCAAGGCACCGCCCAGAGCATGGCCATGTCCACTAATCGATTTGGTCAGCGCGTTCACCACCAACGATGCGCCCACTGATTTTGGCCGAAACAGGTAGGGCGACGTCATGGTGTTGTCCACCACATACAAAATACCGCGTGCTTTGCACAATTCACCGATCCGTTTCAAATCTGCCACCTGGGTACGCGGGTTGGCAATGGTTTCCACAAACACCACTTTGGTTTCCGGGCGCAAGGCCGCTGCCACATTCGCCACATCGGTGGCATCGACAAAACTGACGGCCACGCCCTGCCCGTTCACGGTTTGCCACAAGCTATTGGTGTTACCAAACAAAAAACTGGATGACACGATATGATCACCCGCACGCAACAATGCCTGAAAAATTACGCCAATTGCCGCCATACCGGTGGCAAAACACAGCGTACCCAAGCCATCTTCCATTTTGGTGATTTTCTCTTCCAGCGCACTCACCGTCGGGTTACCCTGGCGGCCGTAGCGAAAACCCGGTTGTTTGCCCTGAAAGGTGGCCGCCAAATCGCGCGCATCGGCGTAACCAAAGCTGACCGAAGTATGAATTGGCTTGTGCAAGGAGCCGTGTTCAATCACTTTTTGTCGATCATTGTGTAAAATCGTGGTGGTAAATCCATAGTGTGGCTTTGTATTCATGATAGTTTCAAAAAGAATAATAAAATGCAGCTTGATTTGCCTTGATTCGTGCGTTCTGCATTGTACGACAAGAGAAGCAGACAAACTTATTAAAGAAAGGCATAATTATGGACGACATAGCTGAACGCGCTGTAAATCAATACCGGGCGGTACAGCATGCAGGGGAAGTCAATGAATATACCACTTGAAGCGGCGTGGAAAGATCAACACTATTTACTAATAGACAGCGCACTGGCGATGCGCCAATTGCTGCGCGAGAGCTTGCGCAGCCTGGGTGCGCGCCATGTTGATCAAGCCGCCAGTGGCGGCGAAGCCGTTTCCATGCTTCAACAAACTCGTTACAATGTGGTGTTATGCGATATTGATCTGGGCCATGGCAAAAACGGCCAGCAAGTGCTGGAAGAAGCGCAGTTGCGCGATTTACTGTTGCCCACCACGGTTTGGTTTATGGTGTCGGCTGAAAAAAATGTTGAATCGGTGATGTCAGTTGCCGAATA
>JBKJLF010000557.1:0-11436 GCA_046597185.1 Burkholderiaceae bacterium
GGAAAAGAAAGAGCTAAAGATCGGCTTTATCGCCATTACCTGTGCCGCGCCCTTGATCATGGCGGCCCCGCTCGGGTTTTATCGCCGGCAAGGTTTGAATGTGTCACTCAGCAAAACCGCTGGCTGGGCTTTGATTCGCGACAAAATGATTAACAAGGAATATGACGCCTCGCATTTCTTGTCGCCGATGCCGCTCGCCATGTCGATGGGTTTAGGTTCCAACCCAATCCCGATGCGAGTCGCCACCATCCAGAACATCAATGGCCAGGCCATTACGCTGCACGTAAAACACAAAGACAAGCGCGACCCAAAACAATGGAAAGGCTTCAAATTTGCGATTCCATTTGAATACTCGATGCACAATTTCTTGCTACGTTATTATTTGGCCGAGCATGGGCTGGACCCGGATAAAGATGTGCAATTACGCGTCACGCCGCCGCCTGAAATGGTGGCCAATTTACGCGCAGGCAATATTGATGGCTTTTTAGGGCCGGACCCATTTAACCAGCGCGCGGTGTACGATGAAGTGGGCTTCATCCATATTTTATCCAAAGAGATTTGGGACGGTCACCCCTGCTGCGCGTTTGGCGCATCCGAAGAATTCGTCAAACAAAACCCGAATACCTTTGCCGCTTTATTCCGCGCAGTACTCACTGCGGCCGCTATGGCGCATAATCCGGCAAACCGGTCCTTGGTGGCCAAAGTGATTTCACCCCAAGCCTATTTGAACCAACCCGAAACCGTGGTCGAACAAGTGCTCACTGGCCGTTTTGCCGACGGTTTGGGCAAGATCCAAAACGTCCCCAACCGCGCCGATTTTGACCCGGTGCCATGGCATTCGATGGGCATTTGGATTTTAAGCCAAATGAAACGCTGGGGCTATATCAAAGGCGATGTCGATTACAAAGGCATTACCGAAAAAGTATTTTTACTGACCGATGCCAAGCGTCATATGGCCTCGCTTGGTCAAACCCCGCCCACCGGTTTCACCAAAAAGATCAAGGTGATGGGTAAGGATTTTGACGCTTTGCAAGTGGAAAAATATATCAACAGTTTTGCCATTAAGAAATAGGCGGCCCCATGTTCAACAGTCTTGGTTTTCGCGCAGCCTTAATTTCGCTGCTGATTTTGTTTTCTCTGCTCACGGTCTGGCATTTTGCCACCTTGGCTCCTGCCGCCGCGCCGGTGCAAGCCACCACTGCGCAAGAAGACGAATACGCCAAACTGCTGGGTAAAAGCACCAGCAGCACCAGCAGCGCCAGCAGCGAAACCAAGATCACTGGCTTTCCCACACTGAAGCAAATGGGGCAAGCCATCGTCAAGCATTTGTCCAATCCGTTTTATGATAATGGCCCTAACGATAAAGGGATTGGCATTCAGTTGGGCCATTCTTTACAAAGGGTGGGCTTGGGTTTTTTTATTGCGGCCCTGGTTGCGATTCCGCTGGGTTTTTTACTGGGCATGTCGCCACTGATGCAAAAGGCGCTCAATCCCTATATTCAAATCTTAAAGCCGATCTCGCCACTTGCGTGGATGCCGCTGGCTTTGTACACGATTAAAGATTCCGGCATTTCGGGCATTTTTGTGATTTTTATTTGCTCGATTTGGCCCATGCTGGTCAATACCGCCTTTGGGGTGGCCTCGGTGCGGCGCGAGTGGCTCGATGTGGCTAGAACCCTGGAAGTGAGTGCCTGGCGCAAAGCCTTCATTGTGATTTTGCCCGCCGCCGCACCGACTATTTTGACCGGGATGCGCATTTCGATGGGGATTGCGTGGTTGGTGATTGTGGCCGCTGAAATGCTGGTCGGTGGCACCGGGATTGGTTATTTTGTCTGGAATGAGTGGAATAACCTGTCGCTGACCAGCGTGATTTTTGCCGTGCTTTTGATTGGCGTGGTGGGCATGCTGCTGGATTTGATTTTTGCGCGTTTGCAGAAATTTGTCAGCTATGTTGATTAAATGTGCTTGACCCAATGACACAGATAAAGCGATTCCTGCCATGAGCACTTCTTTTTTAAGCATCAACAATCTGACCAAGCACTTCAATGAAACCACGCCCCCGGTGTTTGATGCGGTCAACTTTACCATTGAGAAAGGCGAATTCATTTGCATCATCGGCCATTCTGGCTGCGGCAAAACCACCATCCTGAATTTAATGGCAGGTTTGACCGAGCCAACCTCGGGCAATGTGGTCATGGATGGCAAGCCGATTCATGGCCCCAGCCTGGATCGCGGCGTGGTGTTTCAGGGCCATGCGCTGATGCCTTGGTTATCCGTCTTATCGAATGTCTCGTTCGCGGTAAAATCGCGCTGGCCCAACTATAGCAAGCCGCAAGTACACGAACAGGCGATGCGCTATATCAGCATGGTGGGTTTAAAGGGTTCGGAGCATAAAAAGCCGTCGGAATTATCGGGCGGCATGAAGCAGCGTGTCGGGATTGCGCGCGCCTTTTCAATTGAGCCGAAAATGCTGTTGCTGGACGAGCCTTTTGGTGCGCTGGATGCCTTGACCCGTGGCGTGATTCAAGATGAATTATTGAAAATTTGCGCAGCCACCCATCAAACCGTTTTTATGGTCACGCATGACGTGGATGAAGCGATTTTACTAGCCGATAAAATCATGTTGATGTCCAACGGCCCGCATGCACGGATTGCGGAAATCGTCATCAACACCATGCCTAAAGATCGCACTCGCGCATCGATGCATCACGATTCGCAGTTCTACCATATCCGCAATCATCTGGTAGACTTTTTAGTGAATCGTTCCCGCCAGATTCAAGCCGAGGGCAAGTTTGATTTTGAAACCCAAATTGTCAGCCCGGGTCTGGAAAAAACATCGCTTGGATTCGAAGTTGTTTAGTCACACCATCGCATAAAATTAAATCCCTACCCCACCACAGGAGAACGCAACATGGATCGCAACGAAGTCACTCAAAAAATCATCTCGGCCAAAGTGGCAAAAAAACTGACCTGGAAAGGTATTGCCGAAAGCATTGGCACCAGCAAAGAATGGGCCACCGCTGCCATGCTGGGGCAAATGACTTTAAATTTACAACAAGCCACCATCGCCAAAGATTTGTTTGATTTGACCGATGAAGAAACCGCATGGCTGCAAATTGTGCCCTACAAAGGCTCGCTACCCACCGCCGTACCAACCGACCCGCTCATTTATCGCTGGTATGAATTGGTGAATGTGTATGGCACCACCATCAAGGAATTGATCCACGAAGAATTTGGCGATGGCATCATGAGCGCGATTGATTTTTCGATGGATATTACGCGTGAACCAGATCCTAAAGGGGATCGTGTGAATGTGGTGTTGAGTGGTAAGTTTTTGCCCTACAAAACCTATTAAACGTACTAAAGTCATTCTAAAACGATATCCAGCGCCCAGGGTGGGCACGCCTTTGTGCCCACGCGTGCGTTTGTACGCGCACGCTGATGTGAGTGGCCGCGCTCACTCAAGGGCGCACAAAAACCTTACGCAGCCAATCATTGCCGCAATTGTCCGGCATAATCCACAAATCAATTGGCGGAAAACCGTCTTTGTGCTCAAAGCAAATTTCCTCGCCCGGTTTGCTTGGACGCGGGGGAATGATATAGCCATTTCCGGCAAGTATTTGGGTGATTTTGTCCCATGTTTTTACAAATCCCAAGCCATCGGTTTCGGGCTGATCGGCATCCACCACCAAACCCAAGTGGGTGACGCTCTGGTGCTCCATTTGAGCAATTAATTTTGGCAACAATGCAATCGCATTACCCTTGCCCTTTTTTTCATCTTCACCATTGATGGCCACACCCATTGCCAGTGGTGGCCCAATTTGAATATCTTGCAGGCGCGCTTGTCTGCAACACGCTTCAAAAAATAATTGATCATTTTCGCCTTCAACCAGCAGTCGTTTGCTCGACTTAATCATCAGCGTACCTCCATGTCTGCCTGGGTCAAGTCAAACAATTGCTGCCCGTCAAACACAGTGGCGGTGATTTTGCCATGATCACTGGTGCGGATACTTCGGCCAACCCGAAACAAGATGCCATCGCCAGCCTCGCGCTCGCGCGCTACCTGCGCGAAGCTTTCGATGCAATCCCAGCTATGGGTGGTGGCGAAGATTTGGATGTCCAGCTTATGCGTCAATTCAAACATCATGTGCCAGACTTTTTCTTGCACACTGTAATGCAAGCCGTTTTCAAACTCATCAATCAACAGGATGCCCCCTTTGGCGGCAAACATTTTCAAGATAAGTTGCAAAATTCTGGCCATGCCATCGCCCATGCTGTTGATTGGCACCGGGCGCGGCTCATTTTCGAGACTAACTATTGCTGTGCGCCCATTTTGCCTCTGTGCCCCAGCAGACCTGCTATCGTTTTTCACAAACATCAAGCCTTGGAAATCGGGTGCAATAATACGTAGCGCATCAGCCACCGTAGCCTTATTGCTGGTTAAGCCTACCTTGTCCCAAATGTCCGCCAACTCATCAAATGAGACCAACCTGGTTGGCACCACAGCACATGGTAGTAATGGTGCAGGCTGGGCAAGGCGGCGTAAAACTGGCATCGCACGACCAAGCACCCGAATCGTTAGTGCTTCGCGCCCGCCCTTGGTCACGGCTAAAACCGGCTCAATCTCACCATCAAAATCACCCACATAGTCACCTGGCTCAACAAAACGGCGGATATCGCGAGTAACAGGTCGCCCATCTTCATCCTTACTGGTAACTTCTTCGGAAATCATAAGGCCATAGCGAATTTGCAAAGTGGTGTTGATCGCATCGATTTCACCAATGACAATGGCCGTCCCGTCGTCCGGGAAATGTCGCCCAGGAAAAAAGCTCTCGAACGGCAATGCGTCAGCAAGACCACGCTCGTCCTCACTGGCTTGCGTCGTTTCGTCGTGCATCCCTGCGATCTCGCGCAACAGTTCGCGCTGCGCCCCGCCAGCATAAATCCGTAACGCTTCCAGAATCGTACTTTTACCCGAGTTGTTCTTGCCGACGATTAAATTAACCCGGCCAAGTTTGCTTACCTTGAAGTCTTCCAGCGCTCTGAAATTTTTTATTTCGAGTGATTTCAACATCACCTACCCCAAAAAGTTACACCACCCGAATGGATGAATTTACAATAGCCGCAACTGCCGCACCGCCTCAGAAATAGCAGTAGGCTCCATCGCACGCAGGATTTTTTTGGTTTGATGCGCAATGGTGGTTAAATCGCTATTTAAAATCTCTTGCTTGACCGACAGCAATTGCGCCGGATGCATGGAAAACTCGCGCAGGCCCAAGCCCAGCAGCAAGCGCGTATGCTTGATATCACCCGCCATTTCACCACAGACCGAAACCGATTTGCCCGCCCGTTTGCCCGCTTTAATGGTCATCGAAATCAATTGCAATACCGCCGGATGCAGCGGGTTGTATAAATGCGCCACTTCATGATCGACCCGGTCAATCGCCAGCGTGTATTGAATCAAATCGTTAGTGCCAATCGAGAGGAAGTCGAGCCGCTTGACGAATAAAGGCAAGGCCAGGGCCGCCGCCGGGATTTCGATCATGGCACCGACTTGAATGCCTTCATCAAATTGAATCCGCGCTTCGCGCAACTGCGCCTTGGCTTGCTCGATCAGGGCCAGGGTTTGATCAATTTCATGCGCGTGCGCCAACATCGGAATCAATAATTTGACCTTGCCATACATTGAGGCACGCAAAATAGCGCGTAACTGGGTTAAAAACAGTAAAGGCTCAGCCAAACAATAACGAATCGCACGCATCCCCAAAGCCGGATTGAGCGCGGTTTGCTCGGCACCGTCGAGTTGCTTGTCCGCCCCCACGTCGATGGTGCGGATGGTAACCGGCCGTCCCTTCATGCCCACCACCGCCTTGCGATAGGCTTCAAATTGCTCATCTTCGGACGGCGTTTTACTGGCATGACTAATACGCCCCATAAACAAAAATTCCGAGCGAAATAAACCCACGCCATTGGCCCCGGCATCGAGCGCGGTTTCACAATCGTCGGGTAATTCAATATTTGCCAGCAAGGTGATTTCGGTGCCATCACGGGTAATGGCCGGGGTTTTCTTGAGTTTCAACAGGCGTTTGCGCGCAGCGGCCTGGCTGTTTTGCAGTTTGCGATATTGCGCCAGCAACACCGCATCCGGATTGGCGATGACCACACCGGCATCACCATCGATAATCAACCAGTCATCTTGCTTGATCAATACCGAAGCATGCGCCAGGCCCACCACCGCAGGAATATCCAGACTACGCGCCACAATCGCCGTATGCGAATTTTGCCCACCAACATCGGTGGCAAAACCGATAAACGAACCGCCGCGAAATTGCAACATATCCGCTGGCGAAATATCACGAGCCACCACAATCATTTGCGCGCTGGAATCACCACCACGCTCGGGCATGACTTGCTCGCTACCCGTCAACACCTTTAATACCCGTTCCGCCACCTGTTGAATATCGGCCTTGCGCTCACGCAAATACACATCTTCGATTTCATCAAACTGGGCCGAGAGTTCATCAATCTGGGTCACCAAAGCCCATTCCGCATTGTAATAACGGCTGCGGATAATATCGAGCGGGGCTTCGGAAATGAGTGGGTCAGACAGGATTAACGCATGCACATCAATAAACGCACCCAACTCGGTAGGCGCATCTTTGGGCAAATCCATCCAGATGGTTTGTAATTCTTTGTGTACGGCAGCAATTGCATCCTGCAAGCGCAATACTTCGGCTTCGACTTCTTCCTGCGCCACCAAATAGTGGCGTACATCCAACGCTGCGGGTGCGAACACATGCACACGGCCAATTGCGATGCCGCGTGAAACTGGTATCCCGTGGATGGAAAACGCTGCCATGGTGTGCCTGTTATTCGCCTTCGCCAAATTTATCGTTGATTAATTCGACCAAGGCGGCAGCACATTCGACTTCTTCCGGGCCTTCCACTTCCAACACCAGTTTCGCCCCCTTGCCAGCGGCCAACATCATCACACCCATGATCGACTTGGCATTGATACGGCGCGCATTGCGAGTCAAGTGTACATTGCACCGATATTTGGCCGCGAGTTGTGTCAATTTTGCCGACGCACGTGCGTGTAAGCCAAGTTTATTGGTGATTTCGAGCTCATGTTGAATCATTTTATTATCCTGAAATCGTTTCAGATTCAAAAACTATACCCGCGTTTTAGAGACCGGGGTACGCCGTTTCCCATTTTACTATAAAAACAACAATGTTCCAGCCCGGGTTTTCTTACCTTACACCCAAGTTGATGCGTTGATCAACCCGCACCGCACCATTTTGCCCACCCACCAAGGCCATTTCAGTGACCACGTCCAGTGTATCATTACGATAGGTGATCGCGCGCAATAGCATCGGCAAACTAATCCCGGCCACCACACTCACCTGCCCCGGTTCACCGAGTTGGTCACAACAATTACAGGGCGTGCCACCCATGATGTCGGTCAGCACCAACACCCCGCTACCATCATCCAGGCGCTTGATGATGTCCTTGGCCCGGGCATTCACCCCGGTCCGGCTCTCATCCGCAATCACATCCAGCGCCTCCAGCCGCTCAGGCGTAGTCCGAAACACATGGCTGGCCGCAGCAATGAATGCTTGCCCCAATGGTTCATGGGTCAACAGCAATATTCCGATCATGATTCACTCCTCCAACACTTTCCAGCACCATCCAGCACCATCCAAGCATATTATGCCCGAAAGCAATATCAAAAACCGTTTGCCGCCGCATTTACGCTAAAGTCATCGTCCTTGTTCCAAAGCGTCCACAAACATGGCGGCGACGTTAAACCCGGTTTGGTCGGTAATTTCTTGAAAGCAGGTTGGGCTGGTGACATTGACTTCGGTTAAATAGTCGCCAATCACATCCAAACCCACCAACAATAAGCCGCGTTGAATTAATATCGGTGCCAGCGTTTCGCCAATTTCCAGGTCACGCGCGCTCAAGGGGCGCGCCACGCCGGAACCACCCGCCGCCAAATTACCACGCACTTCGCCTTGTTGCGGAATGCGCGCCAGTGCAAACGGCACCACTTTGCCATTAATCACCAGAATGCGTTTGTCACCGTCAGCTATGGCCGGGATAAAGCGTTGCGCCATAATGGTACGTTTGCCGTTATCGGTCAAGGTTTCGATGATGGCCCCCAAATTCATGCCATCCGCACGCACCTTAAAAATCCCCATGCCGCCCATGCCATCGAGTGGTTTTAAAATCACTTCCTGATGTTCTGCATGGAAGGCACGTATGCGCGCTTCATCGCTGCTGATCAAGGTTGGGGCGGTAAATTGCGAAAAATGGCTGATGGTGATTTTTTCATTATGATTGCGAATCGCTTCAGGCCGATTCCACACCCGCGCGCCCTGGTTTTGCGCCATTTCCAGCAAATAGGTGGCGTAGATGTATTCCATATCAAACGGCGGGTCTTTGCGCATGATCACGGCGTCAAACTCATGCAATGCCAGTTCTTGCGCTTCATGCTTTCGGAACCAGCTTTTCGCATCGCCGGTTAATTCGATTTGCGCAATGCGCGCCATGACTTTGCCGCCCAAGCTAAACATATCGTGCTGTTCAAAGGCGTAAATGGCATGGCCACGGCTGGCTGCCTCACGCATCATGGCAAACGTAGTATCTTTATAGATTTTAAAATGATCCAGCGGATCGGCCAAAAAGGCAAATTTCATCGTGGTCTCTCCAAAAGGGCTTGCGTCAATTTCAACAAAATTTTAATAAATTTCAGGATTCGGGTCAGTCCGTTCCAGTTCCAGCGACGCTGCCAACAAAGCCAGACGCGCCACCACGCCATACATATAAAATCGATTCGGTGCCGCCGTACCCGGCTGGGCGCGCAAATCGGGCACCGCATGTTGTTGCGCAAAGGCCAACGGTACAAATTGTGAACCGGGGGCCTTGAGATTTTCATCCATGCCGCGCTCGGCATGCACTCGGTAAAAGCCGCCGACCACGTAGCGGTCTATCATATACACCACCGGTTCGGTCACGGCGTCATTCAAGCGCTCGAAGGTGTAGACGCCTTCCTGAATGATCACATCGGTAACTTCATGACCATCCTTTACGACAGATAACTTCACATCACGATAGCGCTCAATATCCCGAATTTGTTTGGCATCGCGCACCGTCATAATGCCTTTGCCATAGGTGCCGACATCGGCCTTGACAATGATGAAAGGTTTTTCTTTGATGCCATATTCGCGGTATTTTTTGCGAATTTTACTGAGCAAACTATCCACATTGGTGGCCAGACAATCGGCCCCGTCGCGTTCCTGAAAATTAATTTGCTCACATTTGGCAAAAAATGGATTCAACATCCATGGATCAACCTCAATCAGTTTGCCAAATTTCTTGGCCACTTCATCATAGGCGGCAAAATGATTGCTTTTGCGGCGCAAGCTCCAACCAGCGTGTACTGGCGGCAACAGGTTTTGCTCATGCAGGTTATCCAAAATAGCCGGCACGCCCTCGGATAAATCATTATTGAGCAAGATGGTGCAGGGGTCAAAGTTTTTCAAACCGATGCGCCGCCCATTGGCCGAGCGCTGCAAAGGTTCAAAATCCAGGCTGCTGCCATCGGCCAAGGTCAAGCTGGTCGCGCCTGGCATTTGGCTGGGCATTTGGCCGGGCATTTGGCCGGGCAAGGTGCCAAGGCGCACGTTCAAGCCGGTGAGGCGCAAAATTTGCGCCATGCGCGCCAAATTCTCCAAATAACAGGGGTTATCCAGGTTGATGCCGGGGATAACCACCACATTGCGCGCATCCGGGCAATATTTATCAATCGCCGCCATCGCCGCTTGCACCATTAAAGGCAAGACTTCCGGTGCCAGATGATTAAATGCACCGGGAAACAGATTGGTATCTACCGGAGCCAATTTAAACCCCGCATTGCGCAAATCTACCGAGCAATAAAAGGGGGGAGTGTGTTCTTGCCAAGACATCCGAAACCAGCGCTCAATCGCCGGCGTGGCGTTCAGGATTTTCTTTTCCAGCTCCAGCAAAGGGCCGTTCAAAGCAGTGACAAGATGGGGAACCATGGCCAAACGTCCTTTTTCCAGCAAATTTGAGAGTGTGCGAATGTGCATATGGTGCCAGTTCCACTAAATTCTAGCGCAAATCGGGAAATAAACCGGGTTTCAGGAGAACTTTCATCGCGCATCATTATTTCTGCTTGCAATTGCGCGGCATTTGTGTATTATTACTATCATACACTGATACAGTAATACAGTATTCCCCTTTTTTGGAGCAAAGCAATGATACAAAAGATTCCGATCCAGTTTTCGGTGGCACCGGGGTCGAGCGAGCCGATTTACAAGCAATTGCTCGATCAGATCAAGCGCATGGTGGCCGGTGGCCAATTGAGCGCGGGGGACGATTTACCCTCGGTGCGTGATTTGGCGCACAGCTTGGCGGTGAACCCGATGACCATCTCCAAAGCCTACAGTCTGGCCGAAGCGGCAGGCGTTTTGGAGCGTCGGCGGGGCTTAGGGATGGTGGTAGCGGCGCAACATGCCACGCCGCAAACGCTGGATGCCCGCATCGAATTATTTTTACCCGCACTACAGCGTGCGGCAGAACAAGCGCAACAACTGGAAATTGATGGTGAAACGGCGCTCAAATTATTTAGCAAATTATTGGGGGTGGAAAAATGAATGCAATATCAACGCAACTGCCGTTTCAACTGCGCGGCGTGAGCAAGTCGTTTGGTGGCCAGCAGGTATTGAAACAACTGGATTGGCAAGCCGAGCCGGGGCAAGTGATTGGTTTATTGGGGCGCAATGGTGCGGGTAAATCGACTTTAATGGAATGTATGCTGGGTTTGCGTGAAATTGATGCCGGGACAGCCACTATTTTTGGCGAACCGGTCGATGCCTTGAGTGACGCCGCCCGCGCGCGGCTGGCATATGTGCCGCAACAGTCGGATTTATTTGAATGGATGACGCCGCGCCAAATGCTGAGTTACTTCAAGGCCTTTTACCCGCGCTGGAATCAGGCCAAAGTGGATGCCTTGCTGGCGCGCTGGCTTACTGCCAGTTTGCTCGACAAGCGCATCGGCAATTTATCGGGTGGTGAAAAGCAGCGCCTGTCGATTGTGCGCGCACTGGCGCATGACCCGGAATTATTGATTTTGGATGAGCCAGTGGCCAGCCTTGACCCGGCCGGGCGGCGTGATTTTTTGCGTGAATTAATCGAACGCGGCATCGAACACGAAACCACGATGATTTTTTCGACCCATATTTTGTCCGATCTGGAACGGGTAGCGTTGGATGTGGCGTTTATCAAAGACGGCAAAATCACGATTCAACAACCACTGGACAGTTTGCTGGCGGAGCATGGCAGTAATTTGGAAGAAATTTTTATCGAGGTGACGCAATGAACGGGCAAATTTTATTCCAAATCTACCAGTC
>JBKJLF010000591.1:0-3622 GCA_046597185.1 Burkholderiaceae bacterium
GTCACGATAGTCCCAGAGCAGGCGTAAAAATGTCAGTATAAAGGTTCCAGCCATCAACGGCGCTTCGACGTAGTTGTATAGCCACCAATAGAGAGGCGCATTGAAAAAATAGGATTCTAAAATTATGCATTTATATAAAATTATGTATAGTGATATGTCAATCATGTCACGAACGATCGAACAATCGGGAAACCGCAGTAGAACGACTACTGCCAAAATTTCAAGCGAAATATTAAAAATGAGCTGCATGTGATCGAATGAGGCGAGTTCCCGCACCTCTGGCGCCGCCAGCCCCTGAATACACATCAGCAAGCCCCATAAGGCCAGCCGGGGATAGGTCTGGTTGGTTAATGTCCTGCGTAAGTTCATTTTTTTCCTTGTCATTTTAAAAAATGGCCAATCGCCAGGGCGATTGGCCATTGTGCCTGCTACCGGGGCGGCGACGGTGGGCGGCTGTCGGGCGGTTGCCCTGCTTCGACCATGGTGCCATTTAGTAAATTGGCGGTATCGTTTGGCACAGGCAAAACTGCAAACACATTTTGGGGGATTAATTCAAACATAGCTACCTCTCAGATGATTGTGAAATCATCATCATAGCACGTATCATGCCCTATGCTGCAACGCTCATCGCCCGTAGCAATTCCAATACCAGCCGTTGGCGGTCCGGTGTTGCACCCCGAAAACCGAGCAATACCGCCCGCTCGGCTGGGGTGCGCGCATGATTAGACTCATCAAACGCATCAGTCAATGTAGCTATAGCATTTGCAATTTCGCCCTTCGATATTGGCCCGCCCATGCGCCGTTCGCCGCCATGCCGCAAATATGTCTCATCAGCACCCAGTTCAACAAATAGTCGGATATTTTTTTCGCTCAGTTGGTTTAGTCCACGCTCATATCTGCCCCACATTTCGCGCGACAACCCTATTTTGTCCGCCAATTGTTGTTGAGTAAGCCGTAAATATTCCCGCTCTTCGGCAATTCGCGCGCCCATTTCCTGCCATTTCGCTACCGCATTTTCGCTATTCATTTTTTGTAAGGGCACATGTAATACACCAATAAAACCACCGTGAAACTCAATATTTCGCAATTTTACATAGCAATCAACCGTATTGCAACAGTATTCAATATAAATATCAATATTCCGCACAAATGGGCAAAATTACGCGCCACGTCTCTTTGATGAGACATATTTTTAGATATTTCGCATATTTCACTATCATTCCGCATTGTTCCGCGTATAATTACAGTATCGAAACTTATCCAGACCATTAAGGGGGCGTATGGGCGATTCAGAAAAAATTTTGACCCGTGAGGAGGTGAATGCAGCCTTTGCCAAACGTGGCCAATCAATACACAGTTGGGCGGAAGCACATAATTTCCCCTACGACACGGTACTCAGCGTGTTGCGCGGCCGCAGCAAAGCGCGCTTCGGCATTGGCCATAATGTCGCTGTTGCACTCAAGCTCAAAGAAGGCGTGCTCAACGAAGATGTGCTCAACGAAAAGCAGGTGGTTGAAAAATGAAACAGTACACCAACGCTGCCCAGCAGCGCCTGCTGGAAGTGATAACGATCCTAGCCGACGACGTGGTGGTTGGCACCGCGCCCAGTCAAATTGCGACGCGTCTGGGCGTTCCGGCGTCCTACATCACCCGAGACCTAAACAACCTGCGCACCGCTGGCTGGGCGGTCTATAGCGAAAATACTGGCCGCTGGTTGTTAGCAGGGGCCGCAGGGTTGATAGGGGTGAAGGTAATGACTTCATTAGCCAGTGCAGCCGAGCGGCTGGAACAAGCGCGAAACCGTTTTACCCCTAAATAAGGGGATGACCATGACCACGCAACGCTATGTCACATTTCGCCACCCTACAAATGAAAATCTGGCATGGACAGGCTATGGAAAACGCCCAGCATGGGTAGTTGCATGGATAGAAAAAAATGGCTCATTCTTAGGAATCGAAATAGTACCCAACCCACCAACAGAAAAGGAAATCATCATGGCACGCAAAAAAGAATTACCTACAGAAACCACAGTAACCGAAGGCGATACCACAGCGGTAGCCCTATCAGACGCCACCTCCGCAATGCAATCACGAGGTGACGATTTTGTAGCCGTAGCTGCCCATTTTAATTATCACGGCACCTACAATCAAGAGCGCATGATGGATGAGTACCGCCACTACGCAGGCGAGGCAAGCCGGGCCATGCTAGAGGCTGGCGCGCGCTTGGCGATGATACGCAGCCAAACAGCGCATGGTGATTGGGCGGGCATCTGCGAAACGCTATCAATCAACCAAGCGGTTGCTGGCCGGATGATCAGTGCATCGTTAAAATTTTCAAATCTGCCGATTTCGGCAGATTTGGCGAATTTTGGCAAAAGCAAATTTTTTGAGCTGCTGGTATTAGATGACGACCAAACAGAGCATTTTGGGCTAACTGGCGTTATTGATGGGGTCGGCAGTATTGACGATGTTGCCGCGATGACCGTTACAGAGTTGCGCAACGCTCTGCGCGATGCGCGCGAAAACAGCGCGGCGAAAGACGTTGTGCTGTCGGAGAAAAGCGGCCAAATTGACAAGCTGCAAACCAAAAAAGCGCTGCTGAAAGCGCCTAAACCCAACGACGAAGTAAAGGCGGTGCGCCGCGAATTAAGTGATACGACCGTCGCGGTCGAGGGGTTGATCCGGGGCACGATACGCGACGGCATCGCTATGCTGAATAACCTGGCGGAACTGGACGATACGCCCCATGACTCGTTTATTGCGGGCATTTTGGGGCAATTGCAAGCCGCCTTGAACGAAACTGCCTACATGTATGGTGTGGCACTGCCAACTGTTGCCAATTCCCTGGCGGCCTACGATGCAGATGATGATGCAGATGGTGGCCCATTAGAGTCGGAGCCTGAAGTGGCGGCACCCAAAGCCAAAGCGCACTAAAATGACGCCCATCCAAACTGCGCGCCTAGTGCACTACGCCCAGCAATGGGCAAGTGCCAAACACGGCCAAAAGGAAGCCGTCATCAAGGCGGCATGTTTTGAGTTGAGCTTGTCCCGCGCCGATGTGTACCGTAAATTTGGCGAAGTGGGCAACAAACCTGTACGAAAACAACGCGCCGACGCAGGCGCCGTATCGTTGACATTGGGCGACGCCATGTACATATCGGGCGCGCTAATCACCGCAACAAGAAAAAACGGAAAACGAATTATGTCAGTTGCCCATGCAGTCAATATGCTCCGCGCCAATGGCGTGATCGATGCGCGCCGCACCGACCCCGCTACGGGCGAATTAATCGAACTTTCGGACACTGCGATTGTGCGAGGGCTGCGCGCCCACAAATTGCATCCAGACCAGTTAAACCAGCCAGCCCCAGTCACCAGCATGGCCAGCAACCACCCGAATCATGTATGGCAAATTGACGCCTCGTTATGCGTAGCCTATTACCTAAAAAAACCGGGGGAAAAAGAGGCGGGATTGCAGATTATGGATCACACCGTATTCTACAAAAACAAGCCCGGCAACCTGAAAAAAATCGAAAATGACACCCTGTGGCGCTACGTTATCACTGACCACACTAGTGGCTGGATTTTTGTCATGTACGTGACGGGTGGCGAAACGGGTATCAACC
>JBKJLF010000728.1:0-5457 GCA_046597185.1 Burkholderiaceae bacterium
ATTTCGGCGGGGGTACACAAGAAAATACCGCGCAACACAAAGCCCAGGCAGCGTTCCGGGTAAGCTTGCCCATACGCTAAGGCCAGCGTCGAACCCCAGGAGCCGCCAAACACCAACCAGCTATCTATGCCCAGCATACGGCGCAAGACTTCAATATCATCGATCAAGTGTTGGGTGGTATTGCCCTGCACTTCGCCAACCGGGGTCGATTTTCCGGCACCACGTTGATCAAACAGAATGATCCGATACGACCCGGGATCAAAAAAGCGCCGATGTAAGGGTGAGGTGCCGCCACCCGGCCCGCCATGTAAAAACAGCACGGGCAAGCCAGCCGGATTGCCCGACTCTTCCCAGTACAGCGTGTGGGTGGCATCCACAGCCTGCCAGCCACTGCGATATGGCTCAATGGGCGGAAATAATTCCTTTTTTTGCGACATAAATCTCAACCTCAACGGTTCAATGAATCAATTAATACACCCCCTATTTTATGGGCGTGGCCTCGACCGAAATATCCAGCACCACCTCGTCGCCCACATCGGGTAAATGCTGGCGCATGCCGAAATTGCTACGCTTGATTTTGGTTTGAAAATCGCCGCCACAGACATTGCGGCGCAACACAATAATTTTTACTTCCTTGCAGACAAAGCGCTGCGCCTGCAAAACCACGGGCTGATTGACGCCGTGCAAAGTCAGTTGCCCATGCACCGCAAGCAGGCGTGGACCTTCGAATTCAAAGCGGCTCGATACGAAGCGGGCTTGCGGAAATTCTTTGGTATCGAAAAACTGCGCCGACTTGAGCACCCCGTCCAAGCCGCGCAAACCGGTATCGACCGTATCGGGGTCAATCTGCAAATCAAGACTACCCGTGCCCTTGTCCTGATCAAATTCAAGCTGCCCCTTGATTGAGGTAAAACGTCCACGCATGGTGCTCACTTCGAAATGCGATACCGCAAAATGCACGGCGGTATGCAAACTATCAAGTTCGTAGCTGGCCGACTGAGCCAGTGGCGCGATGAAAAACAAGAGCACAGCCATTTTGCGAAAATAAGAAGTCAACATAAAAGCATCCCGAAGCAGGTTTTACAGATTTTAAGGGGAAATCCGATCCAATACCAGGCTGACATTGATGAGCACATCATCATCAACCAAAAAACGAAAGCGATTCATGCCAAAATGCGAGCGAAAAATGGTGGTGGTGAGTTCACCCTGGCATTGCTGGCTGGTGCTGTCGGCAATATCGTTGCAAAGGTATTGCCTGACCTCCAGCCGAACTGCTTTCACCACACCATGCAAAGTCAAATCACCATTCACGGCGAGCAAACGATCTCCTTCAAAATCGAAACGGGTGGCATGAAATTGCATGGTGGGATATTTTTCGGTGTCAAACACATTACCCGATTTGATAAACCGATTGGTCATGCCGTTACCGGTTTCGACACCAGCCATATCAAACACAATATCAGCGCTACCCAACTTGCTTGCAATATCCAACTCAACACTACCAGACAGCCGCGACAACACACCTTTCACCTTGCCATGCGCAATATAACCCACTTCAAACGAGGCCCGGCTTTTGAGCGTATCCACGGCATAGCTTGCAGCCGCAGCATGACTCCAGCAAAAACAGAGCAAGGACAACAAGCAAATCCGGTTCATGCGCCCCTCCTCGTCTCTTTATAGTCTTGATGGTCCTGATTTTATCATTGATGATTCAGGCATATGGTACACCAGAGCCCAAGCTTACCCGTATTTAATGCGCCACAGCAGATGGCATGACAAAAAAATCGCCTCAAAACGCGCCGCAGAACCTTGATTGAGGTACATTGTGACATGGTGAGGCACGAACGACACGCAAGGGAGGCACAACGATGGGTTCCAATTACACCATTAAAATACGTCTGCGGATTTTTTCCAGTATTTTTTTGGCGATTATTCTTGGTATCAGCCTGTTTTGTTGGCACGCCATACAAAGTTTGGATCAAAGTAATACCGCCGCCACTGACAAATCGGACTTGATTACCCAGTCCTTACTCAGTGCCGACAACGCGCAACTGGCTTTTAAAAATCAAATCCAGGCCTGGAAGAACACCTTGTTGCGCGGCAGCGACCCGGCAACATTGGAAAAATACCGCGAAGAATTCAAGAAAGCCGGGGACAAAACCCAACAGGAATTGGCAACAACAGGCAACTTGCTGAAACAGCTCAAGTTGAGCACCCCGCTACTGGGCGAGGCGCAAACAGCCCATGCTGAACTGGGCAGTAATTACTTAAATGCCTTAAAACAGTTTGACGGCAGCAATCCCGCTGCCATCGATCAAGCGGTCAAGGGCATGGATCGTGCGCCGGCCAAGAAGATGGATGAAATCACGGCTTACATTGCCGCGCAAGCCAAACTATCCCATCAGGCCAGCTTGGGCAGCAGCCAAACCCAATTCCAGTCGCTACAATTATTTTTAATCGCCGCAGGGGTCTTTAGTCTGGCAGCGGGTTTGCTCAGCAGTCTTTGGTTGACCCGCAGCATTTTGCAACCGCTGGCACTGGCCGAGCAAAGCATTACCCAAATTGCGGCCGGTAATTTGGGCAGTGCCATACCCAAAACTGGGCAAGATGAAATCGCCCATATGTTACAGGTGGTAGAAGCGCTGCGCCACAACTTTGTGGACATTGTGCGTGATATGCGCACCGGGGCCGAAACCATTGCCAGCGAATCGGCACAAATTGCGACCGATAGCCTGGAGTTATCCGGCCGTACCGAGCAACAGTGCCTTGCAAGAAACCGCGTCAGCCATGGATGAACTCACCAGCACGGTACGGCAAAATGGTGACAATGCCAGCCAGGCCAATGTATTGGCGCTCTCGGCCTCGGATGTGGCCAGCAAAGGCGGCAAGGTGGTGGACGATGTGGTCAACACGATGGAATCGATCAATGCCTCATCACGCAAAATTGTGGACATTATCAGCGTGATTGACGCAATTGCATTCCAAACCAATATTTTAGCCTTGAATGCGGCGGTGGAAGCGGCCCGCGCGGGTGAGCAGGGGCGCGGCTTTGCCGTAGTGGCATCGGAAGTGCGGAACTTGGCGCAACGCTCGGCAGCGGCGGCCAAGGAAATCAAAACCCTGATTAACGACTCGGTAGAAAAAGTTGATAGCGGTAGCAAATTGGTGCATCAAGCCGGGATGACGATGAGTGAAATCGTCGATAGCGTGAAACGCGTGACCGACATCATGGCGGAAATCAGCCTGGCCAGCCAGCAGCAAATTACCGGAATCGAACAAGTGAATATTGCGGTGGGCGAAATGGATGGTGCGACCCAGCAAAATGCGGCACTGGTTGAAGAAGCGTCCGCCATTGCCGAATTATTGCAAGACCACGCGGCCAAGCAAAACGAACTGGTGAGCCGTTTTGATTTGGGTGACCATCATAGTAATCAGCAGGTAGCGAAAGTGAGTGCGGCCACCTTTCAAAGCAAATTGCCGCCACCCAGAGCCAAAATCGGCAAAGCCAGGAAAGCGATTGCAGTGAAAAAAGCCCCGGCCAAAACGCCTGCGGCGGATGATTGGGAAGAATTTTAAACGCGATGAAACTTACTTTAGCCGAACTGGAACAGGCAATTAATTATTGGCGCAATCTACGCCCTTCGGTGGGTGAAGAGAGCGCCTTGTCAGCGGAAGTCAATGCTCTCGCCACGATTTATGCGCTGATGATTTTTCACAAGCACAGCAACGTGCCCATCAGCGATTTACCGCCCAAGGTGCAAGAGTTAATCAGTGTGTGGCAGAAGAATTCCCGGTGAATGCGACCAGGAACCTACCATTTATTAAAATCAGGATGCCCGCTTTTCATCAACACTAATCACCAAATGCCGAAATGCAAGATTCTGATATGCGCCAACCAATGCTGAAATCGAACCCGCGATAAATAATAAAAACAAGATTCCTTTCAGTACACGTGGTAGGCCACGAATTTTCTTGCATAAGTCAAACATCTTTTCAGGATTTACAATAATTCCAATGAGGAATAAATATACAAAGAAATGCATGACGTAGCTAATACAATCCCAAGATGTCACAAAAGCCCATAGCCAATTCATTTCTCACTGCCCCCTTGTAGGTCGCACTTCTTTCGCCAATTAGTCAATACCCGATCAATGATTTTTCGCCTTAATGCAACTTCTTTTCTAGTTCTCGCAATTATTTCAGGTGTATTTGGATCTGATTTCCTTGGGCCTTCGGCTAACGACTTTTTAAATTCAGCCGCATCGTTTTCTGGAATAAATTCAATAAAATCCAATATTTCATCATCCGAATACTTTTTCAAATCATAACCGTATATGGCTGCTTCCCGGCGCACAAAAGAAATAGCCACTTTGTTTGGGAGATATCCAGGAAGTTTAATTAGGCCGTAAGGATCAATATTGCCTACTGGATTACCTTCCACATAAGCATACGTATTTACGCCACCCCGCAAGCCAATGGGATCAGATTGCAAATACCTCCCGGTTTTCGGATCATAATCCCGAAAGTAATTGTAATGAAACCCCGATTTCGCATCAAACACCTGTCCCGGAAAGCGCAAATTATAGCTGAATCCACCAACGCTAGCATTACTCGCCTTCGTTACTTGGCTGTTCAGTTCAGAAGCCAACTTTATGGGTAGATTCGCCACTTCCCCATTCTCTAACGGACGGATGGAGCAATGCGAAATTACAAAAGCTCAAGCCCGCAGCAAGCAGGATCAGGATGCCTGTTTTCTTCGTTTTTAAAAATGCAGGCTGGCAAGTGTTTACAAACCCCCATCCGGCCAAAAATACCGTTAGACAAACCCAAGAAAACGCACAAATCATCATCCATGCTTGCGGCAACAGAAATCCGGCACTCTGAAAGAAAAAGTACCCAATACAGCCGAATATTACCAACAAATAGAGGTTGTACACAAAAAACACACCCATAAAACCAGCAACCACACATCGTGGCAGCAGCAATTCAGCCTGCCAAAAGTCAGAAAAAATCTTTCGGATTATTTTCCGCATTCGCATTTCTCCGGGCCGAAAATAGTGTCCGTTTTGTCGTCGCGTTCTGCCGCATCTGGGTACAGTTCTTTCATAACAGAATTTTCTAAATTGATTACCGATGATTCATACCTATTATTCGTATGGTTCACTTCATTTAGATATGGGTGCGCTATTTCGTGGCCAATTGCACGTTCAAGCGTAAAGCAATGTTTTTTTCCGTCTTTCCCAGGGTAAGCATATTTCTTGACATTGGGATTAATAGCTATTGGGCAAAATCCAAACACACAATATGATCCCGCTGGTTCGCCGACGCCGGGTGCTTTGGGGACAATAGAATACAGTTTGCTTGAACGATCCAAGACATTGTACATTTCATTAAATACTGGTGATTGTCGCATAGCGGCGATGGTCGGTTTAAATGCAGGATCAACGCCCACCTTCA
>JBKJLF010000661.1:0-4515 GCA_046597185.1 Burkholderiaceae bacterium
CAAAAAACCGCTGTCTGGCTTACAATCCCCCCATGCCATCCCATCCCCCAACACTTTATGACACCATTATCGTCGGCAGCGGCCCCGGCGGGGCCACGGTTGCGCGCGAGTTGACCCGTTTGGGCCAAAAAGTGCTGATTCTGGAACAAGGCACTGCCGCCCCCTTCAGCGGCACGCTGGGGCAAATGATCGGCATGGCCGCCGTGCCCGGTAAAGGCGCGTATTTCAATCAGGATGCCTCATTGCTGGTGTGCGGCATTACCGCTGGCGGTAGCTCGGCAGTCAATTTCGCCACCGCCATGGCCCCGCCGCTACCGCTGTTTGCCGCCTATGGGATCGACCTGCAAGCGCCGCTGGCCGCCTTGCGCCAGGAATTGCCGATGGCCCCCTTGCCCGATGCGCTGATCGGGCCGATGGCAACACGCCTGCTGCAGGCCGCGCGCGCCCTCGGCCATGACTGGCAAAAACTGGATAAAATGATTTACCCGGATCAATGCCGCAGCGGTTGCTGGCGTTGCCTGTATGGCTGCCCGTTCGGCGCAAAATGGAGTGCGCGTAATTTTCTCGATCAAGCCGTGGCGGGCGGAACCAGCTTGCTGGCTGAAGCCAAAGTTCTACGCGTGCTGGTTACGCACGGGCGCGCCAGCGGGGTGGAATTTGTCCGGCACGGCCAAACCCAACAAGCGAGCGCGCGCTGTGTGGTGCTGGCTGGTGGCGGCATCGGTAGCCCGCGTTTATTGCATGCTTCTGGCCTGGCGGCGGATGGCGCAAAGCATTTTACCGATCCGGTGATTGCCGTCATGGGCAGCGTGCCCGATATTGACGGTGGGGCCGAAGTACCCATGGCGGCGGGCATGCATCTGGCAGCCGTTGGCATTACACTGGCCGATTTAACCCTGCCGCGCAGCATGTACCAGGCCTTTGCCGCACAAGTGGGGCGCTTTGATCGTTTGCTGGCGCACAGGCAAACTTTAACGCTGATGGTAAAAATCCGCGATCAATTGGGTGGCCATATCGGCCCACATTGGGTGAATAAAACCTTGCAGCCCGAGGACAAGCAAAAGCTGCAACAGGGCGTGGCCATGGCAAAGGGCATTTTGCGTGAGGCCAAAGCCAAACACATCTTCCAAAGCTGGCATTTCGCCGCCCACCCCGGCGGCAGCGTGCGCATCGGCGAGGGCGTGGACAGCAACCTGAAAACCGCCACCGACAACCTGTTTGTGTGTGACGCCTCCGTCATCCCCGAACCATGGGGCTTGCCGCCTACGCTGACGCTGTTATGCCTGGGCAAACGGCTGGCGGCGCATTTGAACGGGCTTTGACACGTTTATGACGACCCTGCGCAAAGCCACCCTCCATGATGCCCCCGCTGTCTGGGATCTACGCATCCACGCCATCGGCCAGCAATGCGCTGGTTTTTACCCGCCGGGCCTGATTCAGAAATGGACTGAAGGCGAGATCAACCCGGGCTTTAGCGCGGTGGTGGCGGCCCATTTTTACGTGATTGAAGTAGCAGGCGAGCTGGTTGCGTCGGGCATGGTGGATTTAAGCTGCGGCAAAATCGATGCCGTTTTCGTGGCACCCCATCACTTTCGTAAGGGTTATGGCGCGCAGATGCTGGATTATCTGGAAGCAAAGGCCCGGGCGGCGGGCTTGGCGCAATTGCATCTGGATGCCACCCTGAATGGCGCCGCATTTTATCGCGCACGCGGCTTTTGTGGGGATGCAATTGGCCACTATGCATCGCCACGCGGGATTGTGCTGGAATGCGTGCCGATGAAAAAGAATTTGGCGTGATATACAACATCAATACAACCGGTGCCGGTGCTGGCCATCGCGAGCGGGCATTTTCAAAAAAAACGCCAATATTATTGCTATAATTCAGATTGAAGGCTATAATAACGCCACTATCATGATTGAAATTGCCCGTATAGCGGATGCATTGCCAGCGCTTGCCAGGGTAATTTCATCCGAATTAATCATGATGTCATTATTTTTTATATTGACGGTTTAAAATGAAAGAATATTAGCATCATGGCGAAGAAAACAGCCCCTCTCCTACCATCCAGCGAAGCCCTTTTGGTTCGCTTGGGTGAGCGCTTGCGCCTTGCCCGGCTGCGACGGAAGTTGACCGCCAAACAAGTGGCCGAACGCGCCGGGATGACGGCGATGACCTTGCGCAGCCTGGAGCGGGGTGGCTCGGGCGTGACCATGGGCGCTTATCTGGCGGTGATGCAGGTGCTGGGCATTGATCGGGATCTGGATTTGCTGGCCAAGGAAGATGCTGTGGGGCGCGGGCTACAGGATTCGCGTTTGCCCAGAGCTAAAAGCCGGGAGGAATTTTACAAAACAGCGGCGCAATTGCAGCCGCCACCCGCAACCAGGCAAGTTCGGCAAAATGTGCAACCTTACGAAGTGAGAGCCGTGGATGACGCCAATGGTTTGGGCGAAGACGGTTTCAGCTCTGCCGGGTTGGCCGCTTTGCTTGATCAAACCACACCCAAACCCGGACGAAAAAAATGAGCATCAATGATAAACACATTGCGGTCTACGCCGATTGGGATGGTCTGCCAAAAGCCTTGCGGATTGGCTTTTTGCACGCCCGCTCGGGCGCTGGCCGCGATCTTTTTGAGTTTGAATTCGAGCAAACTGCAATCAACCATGCGCACTTGAAAAAGACCGCGCTTGATCCGCGTTTGCATCTGTTTGAAGGGGCGCAGTATCCCGACCAAAGCCATCCCACCTTCGGCCTGTTTTCTGATGGCAGCCCGGATCGTTGGGGGCGCAAGTTAATGGATCGGCGGCTTGAGCGCGAAAAACGCGCCAGCACGGTCAGCCGCGCCATGCGCTTGACCGAATCAGACTATTTGCTGGGCGTGCATGATCCTTTTCGGGTCGGTGCGCTGCGTTTTAAGCTTGATGATGAGGGGCCTTTTCTCGATAACCGCGACAATGAAGCCGCGCCGCCCTTTGTGGCCCTGCGTGAGCTGGAGGCGGCCAGCCTGGCCATGGAAAAAGACATCGATAACGTGGCCGAGCAGGGCGATGCGTGGTTGCGCATGCTGATTGCACCCGGCGGCTCCCTGGGCGGCGCGCGACCCAAGGCGAGTGTGGTTGATCCGGCGGGCGATTTGTGGATTGCAAAATTCCCCAGCGCGGGCGACGAGCGCAATGTGGGCGCATGGGAGTTGCTGGTGCATACGCTGGCAGTCAAGTGCGGCTTGCGCGTGGCAGATGCGCAGGGGCGGCGTTTTGCCAGCCCCTTTCATACCTTTATCGTCAAGCGGTTTGATCGCATTGGCGGCAATCGGCGCTTGCATTTTGCCTCGGCGATGACGCTTACCGGGCATAAGGATGGCGATGATGCCGCCAGCGGCACAAGCTATCTGGAATTGGCCGATGTGTTGATACGCGAAGGCGCGCAAACCAAGGCGGATTTGCGCGAGCTGTGGTCGCGTATCGTCTTCAATATGCTGGTTTCCAATACCGATGACCATTTGCGCAATCATGGTTTCATTCTGGTGCCGGGCAAGGGCTGGCGTTTGTCTGAGGCTTACGATATGAACCCGGTGCCGGATTCGCATGAATTGAAATTGAACGTCAGTGAACACGATAACGCGCTTGACCTTGAACTGGCGCGCTCGGTGGCGCATTATTTTCGGGTGACGCAAAAAGATGCCAACCAGATTATTGCTGAATTTTGCCGGATCGTGGCAATGTAGCCCATCATCGCCAAGGCGCTGCGTTTGAGTGGGCGCGAGCAGGGGGCGATGGAATCGGCATTTCGTTTGGCTGGAGAGGCCAAATAAGCTGTCCAAGCTGGGTGAACTGGCCCGGGGTGAGCGGGCAGGCAACGCGCCTGCCCGCTTTGCTTTACGCTTGGCTTTCATCCTCCGCGACCAAAATCAACACGCCTTTGCCCACATGCACTTGCACGTGGGTGTGCGGCGCAAACCCAAAGCACCGCTTAACATATTCCTACGATCCACCAACAAAGCGCAAAAACCCGCTACAATGGAGGGTTCATAAAAACCAACCCATTCTCAACTTCTCCGCCCGCTTTGTTGCACTGCTGGCACAATAGACAATAAAATGCTTACATTTCAACAATTTATCCTCAAGCTGCAAGAATATTGGAGTCAACAAGGTTGTGCGCTTTTGCAACCCTACGACATGGAAGTCGGTGCCGGCACCTTTCATACCGCCACATTTTTGCGCGCCGTTGGCCCGGAACCCTGGCGTGCGGCTTATGTGCAACCTTCGCGCCGCCCCAAAGACGGGCGCTATGGCGAAAACCCGAACCGCTTGCAACATTATTACCAATATCAGGTGGTGCTCAAACCGGCCCCGGAAAATATCCTCGAACTGTATCTCGGCTCGCTCGAAGCGCTGGGTATTGATCTCAAGCAAAACGATGTGCGTTTTGTCGAAGACGACTGGGAAAGCCCCACCTTGGGTGCCTGGGGTCTGGGCTGGGAAGTCTGGCTCAACGGCATGGAAGTGACACAATTTACC
>JBKJLF010000662.1:0-2636 GCA_046597185.1 Burkholderiaceae bacterium
AACACCCCGAATTATGAAATAATCACAGAATCGTGATTTTGCTCACGAGGTTTTTGGTCGTCCAAAATCTGTCTTATTTCACGCTAACGCCAACATGGCCAGATGCCGCCGTAGTTCAAGAAAATAGAGATTTTACGACGGCCAATCTTGAACTCATATATGCCAGAGTAAAGTCAAAGTCGATTGCACCCTACTTGGACTTCAAAGAATTCATAGAAATCCTAAAGGAAGCGAAGCGGCTCAATGTCTACGGGTATGCCAACCTATTCGCGAAGCACTTGCCATACGTTTATGTAACGCTGATAAATTTCCTGCCAAACGCAAGTTACCAGAAAAGTAGGAAGCTCAAGTTTTGCTTCTTCTATGAGGAAAAAATACAGTCATTCGAAGAGCTATGGATCGACAAAGGTTTCTCATCCGATCTTTTTCGAATCTCCTACCGCAACGGTGCCACCCAAAAGGTAACAAAGATTGACACGACCACGGACTACCTGAACGAGCCACCGGCAACCATGACGGATAAGCAAAAACAGTGGTGCTATGACGTCTTGTGAATGTGGCCCAACCCATCATTCGACCGGATCTGCGCGAAAAGCCGCGCAGGCCGGTGAATTCAAACGTTAGGCAATCCTTGCAACGGGATTGCCTTACCAGCCTTTAAGTACCATTCAAACAATCATCACATTAGTACAATAAATTGGTTAATATTGAAGACTTATTCATCATGGATATCACATCCCTCCATCAAGATTTGTTCCGAATGGGAAATTCTGATTCCCCGTCTTTTTCAGAGGCAAGAGGGCTGAAGGATTGTTTAGTTGTGGAAGTAAACGGCATTCTGGTTGTACGTGCGAACGGGAACGGTTTCTCTGCTTTCGATAGCATAACGCCGTACATGAAGGAGAAGGGCAAGAATATTTGGAAAATCAAAAAACATGCAATACTACCTGACGGAATTCGCGTAATTAAAGACATGCGACCAAATCACAAGGGGCATTTCATGCTTGCGCCTGAGCGTGACATGCCTTTTCTCAAGTATCTTGGCATTCTTGAAGAGTTTGGAATAGATTCTAGTAAATCAACAAAACTTAGTCCGCAGGAGATTAAAAATGGCTGACCCAACGAGCATCAAAGCGACAATAGGTGAGTGGCGAATAGTGCTTACTGCTTTAGAGGGGCACATGAAGCAACTCGCCACCATTGTCAAAACGACTGAAGATGAAGACAAACAATGCGAGATTTACGATGAGCTTGAACGGCTTGAGCGCATGATTCCAGACTTCAAGAAGCAATTCGAAGCAAACTACCAATAAGATTGCCTAACATTTCATTCCAGCGGACTTGCGCAAAAAGCGCGCAAGCCGCTGAATTTTACGTTAGGCAACCCTGTACCCCATAGAGTAAGGAAAACAGTATGACAAAGCACAACGCGAAACACGCGTATCACGCCCAGAAGAAACACAAGAAGACGGCCAGGCCGAAATGGACACCACGTGATCCGGCCACCATCCCGGCTCAATCACGTCAGGCGCTCAAGCAAGCAATGGTGCTTGAGCACGTCCCTGAAAGCCAATTTGCCGATCTCGCATGGCTCATGGCACAGGAGTCTGGCGGTATTGTGAATGCAAAGAACCCGCATTCCACTGCGAGAGGGTTGTATCAGTTGCTGAAGGCCCAGTACGGGTTGAACCCGAACGGTGAGAAGTCATTCGGCAATGCTATCGAGGAATGCCAAGGCGGCATCACGTACATCATTCACCGCTACAAGACAGCAGCCCACGCGCGTGAGTTCTGGCAAAAACATCAATGGTATTGACATGAACAACGCATTCAAGATTGGTTTATGCATCGCGAGCCTGACCGTTACCGCATATGGCGAAGCTAGCACGACAAGCGCGCCAACATTTGGTGAATATCACGAGTCGGTTGCGAAACTGAAGGCAAACGCAAAGCCAAAACTGGTTTCAAGCCAAGAGCGGCAATTCAAAACCAAAATCATTGAGGCATCTAGGCAGCGCGTGAATTTCGCTGGGCACTATGTCCTGTCATCATTTGGTTGCGGGGCAAGTTGCATCATGTCATTTGCACTAGACAAGAAATCCGGCGAGGTCGCTTGGCTACCGTTCACCGTTTGTTGCTGGGATAACGTCAAGGTTGATGCAGAACCAATTTCATACAAGAAGGACAGTCGCTTGGTCATCATCACGGGAAGCCGTAATGAGCAAGGGAAAGGCGTTTATTACTACGAAATCAAGGACGTGAAATTCGTCTTGGTCAGAGAGGCCGAGCAGTGATGCACTGCCTAACATAACGGTCAACCGGCCACGCCTACCGCATCTTCGTTTTTGTTTTGCGCGGCATCAACGGTTTGCCTCTTTTTTGGGCTGCCTCAGGGCGTGCCTGTTATCTTTACGTTAGGAGTTTCAATTGTTAGCTTAGCTTGGCAAGTAATGCTTCAAGTACCGGGATAAGGGCGGCATGATCGCTGATGGCGGTGGTGGCGGGTGTGTTGTCGATGCCACTAGTAGATCGTTCCATCAATATATTTACAAATTAAACGAGATCAAGGTCAAACTTTTTCCACCGGAAAATGACTGGTGATTCATTGAATTCATCAATCCCTTTCAGGATGCGCG
>JBKJLF010000846.1:0-6433 GCA_046597185.1 Burkholderiaceae bacterium
CCATATCAGCACCCGCATCGCCAGCGGCTGCATTACTGGCCTGGTGGGGCCGGATGGCGCAGGCAAAACCACTTTATTGCGCCTGATGGCCGGGTTATTACACCCCACCAGCGGCAGTTTGTTGGTAGCGGGCTTCAACCCGGTGACGCAGGGCGATGCGCTGCGCCAAAGCATAGGCTATATGCCGCAAAAATTTGGTCTGTATGAAGATTTGACGGTGCAGGAAAACCTGAATCTATATGCGGATTTGCGCAATGTCATCGGCCAAGAGCGCCGCGCCAGTTTTGAACGGCTGTTGGCTTTTACCGATTTGGCGCGCTTTACCGGGCGCTTTGCGGGTAAATTATCGGGTGGCATGAAGCAAAAGCTTGGGCTGGCCTGTACCTTGCTGGGCCAACCACGCCTGTTATTGCTGGACGAACCGGGCGTTGGGGTAGACCCGATCGCACGCCGCGAGCTGTGGAAAATGGTGCGCGAATTGGTGCAGGGCGGCATCAGCGTGGTGTGGAGCACCTCGTATCTGGATGAAGCCGAACTGTGCGATGAGGTGCGGTTGATGAGCCATGGCCAATTCAAAGCCAGTGGCACACCCGCCGCTTTGATGGCGCAAATGCAGGGGCGTAGCGTGCAAATTATCGGCATGGGGAGCGATCACGGTGATGGTGGTGATGGTGATGGTGGTGGTGATGGTGATGGTGGTGATGGTGGTGGGGGCAGGGATAGGGATAATGGTAGCGCCAGCGGCCGGCGTCGCAGCGTGCTACAACGCGCCTTGCGCACCCCGCAAGTGATGGATGGGATGCTGCAAGGTAAAAACGTGCGCCTGGTGTTGCGCGAGGCAGGTGTTTACCCGGAACTGGCCGCGCTCAAGGCTGGCCCCGCTGCGGCATTTGAAACCGTTGCGCCGCGCCTGGAAGATGCCTTCATCAGCCTGCTAGGCGGCGGCCCCGGTGGCGATTCGGTGCTCGCTGCCGTGATGCCCAAGGTGGTGCTGCCAGCGGGCATTGACCCGGCCAGGGTGATCGAGGCGCGCCATTTAACCCGCTGCTTTGGGGACTTTGTGGCCACTGATAATGTCAGCTTTGAAGTTGCCAAAGGTGAGATTTTTGGCTTGCTAGGCCCCAATGGCGCGGGCAAATCCACCACCTTTAAAATGGAATGCGGTTTGCTCGGCGTATCGTCTGGCCAGGCTTTGGTGATGGGGCTGGATTTGCAAACCAGCCCGTCCCAGGCGCGCCAACACCTGGGTTATATGGCGCAAAAATTTTCTTTGTATGCGCAACTCACGGTACAGCAAAATCTGACTTTCTTTTCCGGTATTTATGGCTTGCGGCGCGCGCAACAGCGTAGCAAAGTGGCGCAAATGGTGGAAGTATTTGGTTTGCAGCCGTATTTGGCACAGTTGGCCGGGCAATTGCCGCTGGGTTTTAAACAACGGCTGGCGCTGGCCTGCGCCGTCATGCATGAACCCGCACTGCTGTTTTTGGATGAGCCGACCTCGGGCGTGGACCCGGTCACGCGGCGCGAATTTTGGACCCATATCAACGGTTTGGCCGATAAAGGCGTCACCATTATGGTCACCACCCATTTTATGGATGAAGCGCAATATTGCGATCGCATCGGTTTGATTGATCGCGGCAAACTAATCGCCCTGGGCACGCCCGATGATTTAAAGCACAGCGTGGCAACAGCCGCGTGCCCAAATCCGACCATGGAAGATGCGTTTATCGCGCTGGTGTTGCAACAGCAACAACAGCAACAGCAGCAACAGCAGCAGCAACAGCAGGAGGCCGCAGTGGGCGCGGATGAAGCAGAAAGGAGCAGTCCATGAGTGTGATTTCACTGCGGCGGCTGTGGGCGCTATGCCGTAAAGAGAGCTTTCAAATTGTGCGCGACCCCAGCAGCGTACTGATTGCCTTCATCTTGCCGGTGATGCTGTTGTTTATACTGGGCTATGCGGTTAATCTGGATTCGAGCCGGATACGCATCGGCGTGCTGCTGGAAGACAGTGGCGCTGCCGCACTACGCTTTGAACAGGCTTTAAGCGCATCGCCGCAGTTTGAGGTGAAACATGGTGTGGCGCGTGCCAGTTTGATGCACGATCTGGCAAGCGGCAAAATCCGTGGTTTGGTTATTATTCCTCATGATTTCTCCAGCCATTTTTTGGCAGGGCAAGGTCGCTCCGCCAATTCAGCCAATCCTGCCACCCCGGCCTTGATTCAAGTCTTAAGCGATGGCTCCGAACCCAATACCGCCAGCTTTGTCGCCGCTTATGTGCAAGGCAGCCTGGAAACCTGGCTGCAAAGTCAGGCGCAAGATCGGGCCGAACCGGGCCTGGTGCCGCCGATTGAGGTACAAATTCGCACTTGGTATAACCCGAGTAATGTGAGCAGCAATTTTTTGGTGCCTGGTTCCATTGCGGTGGTGATGGCGATTATTGGCATCCTGTTGACTTCGCTGGTGGTGGCGCGCGAGTGGGAGCGTGGCACCATGGAAGCCTTGTTGGCCACGCCCGTGACCCGGTTTGAAGTATTGCTGTCCAAAATTATTCCCTATTATGTGCTTGGCATGTGCGCCATGGTGTTGTGTTGGTTGGTGGCGGTATACATCATGAGGGTGCCGTTTCGCGGTTCATTTTTGGCGCTGTTTATTTTATCGAGCTTGTTTTTAGGTAGCGCATTAGGGCAGGGCCTGTTTTTATCCACCGCTTTGCGTAGCCAGTTTAACGCTGCCCAGGCGGCACTGACGGCGGGTTTTTTACCAGCATTGATGCTGTCGGGCTTTATTTTTGAAATTGCCAGCATGCCACCCGTGTTGCAATGGTTTACCCGGATTATTCCGGCCCGGTATTTTACCAACTCGCTGCAAACGCTATTTCAGGCGGGCGATGTTGGCGCTTTATTGATCCCCAATGCCCTGTGTTTAAGTTTGCTCACCCTGTTTTGGCTCGGCCTGACCGTGCTGAAAACCAAACGCACCCTGGATTAAAACCATGCCATTGCTATTATTGCGCTTACTACCGTTAATCATCAAAGAACTGCATGCCGTGCTGGGCAATTGGCATGGACGCTTGTTATTGATTGTGCCTGTGATCTTGCAAACTGCGATTTTCCCGTTTGCCGCCACGCTGGAAGTTAAACACAGTTCGCTGGCCATTTACAATGAAGATGGCGGCGCGGCGTCGATCGAATTAATGCAACGCTTGAGCCACACCGCCGCATTCACCCAAATCATTCTGGTACGCAGCCAACACCAATTACAAGCGGCCATTGATGAGCAAAGCGCTTTGTTGGCGCTACACTTCCCGGCGGATTTTTCACGCCGTGTGCTGGCCGGGCAAAGCGCGCCGCTGCAAGTATTGCTGGATGGGCGACGCTCCAATAGCGCCCAAATTGCCAGTGGCTACATCCAACAAGTAGTAAATAGTTATCTGCAAGAGCGAGGCTTGGCTGCGCCAGCGCGCGCCAGTGTGCGCCATGTGTACAACCCGAATCTGGATTATAAATGGCATATCCTGCCCAGTCTGGTCGCCATCATTACCACCATTGGCTGTTTGATCGTAACCGGGCTATCGGTGGCACGTGAGCGCGAGGAGGGCACCTTCGATCAATTACTGGTGTCGCCATTGACGCCCGCCTATATCATGCTGGGTAAGGCGGTGCCGGGTATGTTGATTGCGTTGGTACAAGGCTCGGTGATTGCCACTGCCGCGCATTGGGCTTATGGTGTGCCGTTTACCGGCTCGTTTTCTTTGCTGATGATTGGTATGTTGTTTTATGGCTTGGCCTTGGCTGGCGTTGGTTTGTTTATTTCTTCACTCTGCAATACCCAGCAACAAGCGTTTTTGGGCATGTTTGCCTTTACCGTGCCAGCCGTGATCTTGTCCGGTTATGTGGCACCGATTGAAAACATGCCAGCCTTTTTGCAAGGGATTGCAGCGATCAATCCCTTGAGCTACTTTATTAAAATCCTGAAAGGCGTGTTTTTAAAAGATTTGGGTTGGGGCCAGGTTTGGCCTTATTTATGGCCGCTGTTAATGATTGCGATGGTCTCGCTCAGCTTGGCGCTGCGTATGTTTCGCCGCCAAAGCGCTTGAGTTGAATAATCAGGCAAAGAAGATCAGGCAAGGAAAATCAGGCAATGCAGGTGAGCAATTCAGCGGCGCGCCAGGTGTTGCGCCCGTTACGCTTGGCCTGGTATAGCATGCTATCGGCTTGCTTGATCAAATCTTCCATGCTCTCCGGGCCGCCCTGATAGTAGGCTATGCCAATGCTGGTAGAAACCGATACCGTAATGCCTTCCAATTCAAACGGCAGGCACATCGCATGCACCACTTTGGCGGCCAGATTGGCGGCATCTTCCGGCTTGCTGATTTTTTCCATGATGATGGTAAATTCATCCCCGCCCATGCGCGCCACCGTGTCACTGCCACGAAAGGATTGAATCAGGCGCTCAGAAAAGGCTTTGAGCAAGGCGTCACCAACCTGATGGCCATGCGTGTCATTGACGGGTTTGAAATGGTCGATATCCAGATACATGAGCGCCACAATGCTTTGCTGCTGGCGGCTTTGGCGCGTGGCATCGGCCAGTCTTTGCATAAATCCGGCCCGATTGCAAAGCCCGGTCAAGGCATCGACCTGGGCTAACTGGGTCAGGCGTTTTTCTTCCAGTTTGGTGGCGCTAATGTCTTGCCGCATTACGTGCAGGCCAATGACGGCTGTGCCGTCCTGGCTCCATTGCGGAATATAGGTGCAATCGATACAGCGATACACGCCATCCAAATCGTTTTCTTCTTCAAAATTGACGCGCTCGCCTTGCAAGGTGCGCATGATATACGGTTGCAAGAAGGCATAGCGCTGAGCACCGACCACTTCCTGCACGGTTTTGCCCTGAGAGCAAACCAACAAATTACCCGCATATTTTTCAAAGGCCAGATTGTGGAAGCGGTAACGCTGCTCGGCATCGATATAGGCAATCATGGTGGGTAAGGTGTCGGCAATGGTGCGCAGGCGCGCTTCGCTCTCTTGCAGCGCGAGTTCGGTTTTGCGCCGCAAGGTCACATCTTCACCAATGGAGAGAATATATTCCACCTGGTTGTTATCGTCAAACAGCGGCAGGGCAATCAAATGGAAGTAACGGGTATCACCATCGGTGCGTAAAATCGGCATTTCCGGCAAATCCATAATCATCGGATTATCCAGCATGGTGGCTTCAATGGTCGCGTATTTTTTGGCCGCCTCCGGCTCAAACGCTTGATCGTTGGTTTTGCCAAGGATATCGCTTTCCAGATAGCCCGTGTTGATTTCGGCGGTTTTATTCCACATCACAAATTGACCAAAATTCTCACTGCGCATGCTTTTTACCGCGATCAAAACCGGTAAATGGTCGATCAACGACTGTAAGAAATGGCGATTATTATGCTGTTCAAATTCGGCGGATTCAAATTCGGGGGCAGGCGCGGCGGCAGGCACGGCGGCAGGCACGGCGGGGGCCGATTCATGGCACTCGGTTTCGGCAAGCGCCTGATTGGCATGGTCAATTTGCTGGCGCAGTTGATACAGCAAAGATTGGGCTTGCTGATTGGCCAGGATACTCTTTTTTAAGGCGCGGCTTTTTTTCGCGAATAAGATCATGCCGACGGCAATCAAAACGCCAAGGATGACTGTGGCCCGGATAACCATGTTTTTGCGCCGCTCATATTGGGCAAGTTGTTGCTCAAGCTCCAGACCCACGATGGCGACGATACCAAATTCGATTAATTCGCGGCTACCATAAATACGGGCAACAGAGTCAATCGCTGTCTGGCTTGGCACCGCCTGTTTTAGCGTCGGTGCCGGGTGCAAGCGCGTTAAATCGAGCTGCTGGCTGGTGTCAATTCGGCCGCCGATGGACCAAATACTGCGTTGTTCAGCCGGACTGTTGAGAATAAAAATATCGCGTTTGCCCAATTCGGCAGGGTCCGTATTTTCGATAAAATAAGCGGGATCAAGCGCCACCGTCACCACGCCTGCGAAGCTGCCATCAGGCAGATTTAAGCGGCGGCTCAATTGAATCAGCCATTTTTTGTGAGTGCCATCGAGAAAGGGTTTATCGATCAGCAGGGTGTCCAGATTGCGCTTGGCATGGTCTTGAAAAAAAGCTTGGTCGGCGAGGTTGACGTTGGCAAGTGGTTGCGTGCTATCGATGATCTTTCCCTGGTGATTGATGAGCGAAATATGAAGATCGACATCATATGGCAGTGCGCTGTTCATGGCCCCGTTTTTGCGCGTGAATTGGGCTATGGTCAAGCGATTTTCCACACTACTGGTTTCGTAAGCGAGCTTAAACAGTTGCGAAATATGATCAACCTGATGCAATATATGGGCGCTGCGCTCAGCCAAGGTGCGCGCCAATTCCTGGCTGTTGGTTTGGGTTTGTTGCACGACGGTTTCCC
>JBKJLF010000005.1:0-5613 GCA_046597185.1 Burkholderiaceae bacterium
ATTGCCGGGCAGGCAGAACGCTTTGATCTCTTGGCGCGTATCAAACATCATCCTTTTCCTGGTGGCAAGGCATTACGCACGCCCGCCCTGGTGCTGGGGATGTTGTACTATCGCTTACGGGACTATTTTTAAACTGGGAGGGCATGGCGTGCCGTTTGTTGCGGGAAGCTTTCAATTGCGCTTTGGAAAGCAGAAATTCAATTGCGAGCCAGATCAGATCAACGCATAATAGCGTTCAGGGCATGATTGATGCAACACAGCATGCGCAAAGTATCAAGGTAACCGTATTTTTCGGCAGGAATCAAGCGTGAACGAAGACCAAAGACAAAATGATCGGAAGGTTATCAGAACCCGTGCTTTATTACGCATGGATGGAATTGATCAATTTCTCGTGCGCACCACCGATATCAGCCACACGGGTATGGGGATCGCCTGCCCACATCCATTGCAAACAGGGCAAGCCGGGCAAATTGCGTTTGAAATGTTTTTCAATGGCAAAAATAATCAAATAGCGGTTCGGATCAAGGTGATGTATTGCATTTACAACAGCCAGGATGGGTTTAAGGTGGGCTTGCAATTTGTTAACTTGGATATGACCAACGCCGGGGTGATCAGTAAATTTATGCTGTAAACCGTAGGGTGAGCACAGGTGCCCACCCTGGAAGATAGCATCAGGTTTTATTGACAGCCCTCTAAAATCTTTCGGTTTTCCCGCGCATTTTGCGCCTTTTGCTCGTCGGTAAGATATACCCGCTCGCCATTTTTATCGGTCTGAGTGATTCTTGCACCCGAATCCAGATTGCGCTGATTGGCCCGTGTAGCCTCACAGTTGCGTTGCATAATCTGCCGTTTTTCCGCTTCAGCGGCGTCTTTTTTATCTTTTTCAGCTTGCTCTTGCTTGCGTTTATTGTAATCTGCATTGCGATCGGCCGTTGTCAGCGGCCCCGGCTTGGCGCTAGCCGCCGCGCTGGCAGCCGCTGCAGCATCTTGATTCTCGCCCGTTTTGTTCTTTTCCGGGGTCGGTGGTGTCGGCGCTTTGATAATGCGGTTTTTGGGTGTGTTGGGCGGCGGTGGCGTATCCGAAAACTGCTTGACCCCTTTTTCATCGAGCCATACATACTGCGCCCAAGCGGCGTTGACGCTGCAAACGCTCAATAGCGCCGCGATAATAAATGACCTCAGCCTTGGCGATTGATGGTATTGCTGTGAACTTTGCTTCATATTTTTTCCCATTTTAGAAAGACTTCAGTCAATTTCGCCATGAATTAGCCGCGCTGTCAATCGAAAATCCAAAAAAAACAGTGAATCTCTCTGGAAACCAGCAAATTTTGCACTAATTTCTGTATAATTCGCTTTTGCGCCAATAGGAATTACTATGCGGTTACTTCAAAAAGCACTCACTTTCGATGATGTGTTGCTGGTTCCAGCTTACTCTAATATTCTTCCCAAAGATACCTCTCTCAGAACGCGTTTGACGCGCGATATTTGTTTGAGCCTGCCACTGGTTTCCGCCGCCATGGATACCGTAACCGAAGGTCGCCTCGCGATTGCGATGGCACAGGAAGGCGGCATCGGCATTATTCATAAAAATCTCACCCCCAAAGAACAAGCCCGTGAAGTGGCCAAGGTGAAGCGCTTTGAATCGGGCGTCCTGCGTGACCCGATTACCATTCCCCCCACCATGAAAATTCGCGATGTGATTGCATTGACGCAGCAATATGGCATTAGCGGCTTTCCGGTGGTGGAAGGTAAGCGGGTAGTGGGGATTATCACCAACCGCGATTTGCGCTTTGAAGAAGAACTGGACGCACTGGCCAGTGCCAAAATGACGCCGCGTGACAAACTGGTGTTTGTCAAAGAAGGTGCCGAGCTGGAAGATGCCAAACGTCTGATGAACAAACACCGTCTGGAGCGGGTGCTGGTGGTCAACGATGCGTTTGAATTGCGCGGTTTGATCACCGTCAAAGATATTCAAAAAGCGACCGAACATCCTTATGCCTCCAAAGATATCCACGGCAAATTATTGGCTGGTGCTGCCGTCGGGGTCGGTGCCGATAATGATGAGCGCATCGAATTATTGGTCGCTGCCGGCGTGGATGTGATTGTGGTCGATACCGCACACGGCCATTCACAAGGGGTGTTGGATCGGGTGAAATGGGTCAAAACCCGCTTCCCGCAAGTCCAGGTTATCGGCGGCAATATCGCCACCGCTGCTGCCGCGCGGGCTTTGGCCGATCATGGTGCTGACGCCGTTAAAGTTGGGATTGGCCCCGGTTCCATTTGCACCACCCGAATTGTGGCGGGTGTGGGCGTACCGCAAATTACCGCCATTGCCAATGTAGCCAATGCCTTGGCTGGCACGGGCATCCCATGTATCGCTGATGGCGGTATTCGTTATTCGGGCGATATTTCCAAAGCTCTGGCCGCTGGCGCTTCCACCGTGATGATGGGTTCCATGTTTGCCGGAACCGAAGAAGCACCGGGCGAAGTGATTTTATTCCAGGGCCGCAGCTATAAATCGTATCGTGGCATGGGTAGCCTGGGCGCAATGGCGGACGGCTCGGCGGATCGTTATTTCCAGGATTCTGCCAATAATGCCGAAAAGCTGGTGCCCGAAGGGATCGAGGGGCGCGTACCTTACAAAGGTAGCGTGATCGCCATCCTGTATCAATTGGTCGGCGGGGTACGCTCGTCAATGGGATATTGCGGTTGCGCCACCATTGACGAATTGCGTGAAAAAGCCGAATTTGTTGAAATTACCTCGGCGGGCATGCGTGAATCGCATGTGCATGACGTGCAAATCACCAAAGAGGCGCCTAATTACCGGGCTGAATAAGTCATGAAAAAACCAGCGAATGACGCACTCACGGCCAACGGCGGCCCCAATTCCGACTTGTCGCCCATTACACGTGGCCCTGGCCCGGCACCGCACACCATGACGCAGGAAGATTTGGCACAGCAAATAACGCGTTTGCGGCGGATTGGCAAGCGCATATTTGATGTGGCCAATTGCGTCATTACGCTCAACGGCATTGCCTCCTCCTTTGCTGTGGGCGAACGTTCCATGCCCGCGCTGGAAGAAGCGTTTTGCGCCAGCATGGCCACGCCTGAGAGCCTGCGCATCGTTGCCGATACGCGCGAAGATGCGCAATTATCGAAACATCGCGCTGTGGTGGGTGCGCCGTATGTGCGTTTTTATGTGGCCCATCCGATTCACAATGACCAGCAACAAGTGGTGGGATGCCTGCATCTGGTAGCGTATTCAGGCAAGGCTTTTGGTGTGGATGAACGTCAATTACTGGATGATCTGGTGGGTTTGATCGAACGTGAATTGCATTTTAATGCGATGAATGCCTCGCAAATTGACCTGATTAAAAAGAATCGCAATTTACGCCGCGAATCCCTGGTTGATTCCGTCATCGGCACCTGGAACCGGGTCGCCATTACCCGTATGCTGGCCACGGAAACCGAGCGCTGCTATAACGAAGAAAAACCGCTCTCGGTGATTCTGGTCGATCTCGATTCGCACAAGCAAATTTGCGATCAATATGGCTTGCCGGCCGCCGATAATGTGCTTTTGAAATTCACCAGTCGCTTACGCTCCTGCATCCGCCCCAGTGATGCGCTTGGGCGCTACGAGGGCGAAACCTTCATGATCGTCTTGCCCGGCGCATCAGCCATCACCGTCAAAATCGTCACTGAACGGATACGCCAGGTGGTGATGGCGCAACCCGAATACATTGCCGAGCAAGAAATCAAACTGGTGGCCAGCATCGGCACTGTGTCTACTGACTTGTTCCCGGCGGCGACGATTGATGATTTGATCACCCAGGCCGATTTAGCCCAGCGCAAGGCCAAAAAAGCCGGGGCAAATCGGGCCAATCATGCCCAGCCAGCCTGATTTTTCACTGCTCATTTTCATGGCCAGTTGTTATTGTTCATTTCATCCCTGATTTCTCATCCCTCATTTCTCATCCAATAAAGAGCACCAGCATGCATTCCAAAATTCTGATTCTTGATTTCGGTTCCCAGGTCACCCAATTAATTGCCCGCCGGGTGCGCGACGCGGGCGTGTTTTCGGAAGTGTTTCCGTTTGATGTGAGTGATGAATTTGTGCGCAACTATGGCGCGGCGGGCATCATTTTATCGGGCAGCGGCGATTCCACGCTCGAAGGCGATTCGCCCCGTGCGCCGCAGGCGGTGTTTGAATTGGGGGTGCCCGTGTTGGGTATTTGCTATGGCATGCAAACCATGGCCATGCAATTGGGTGGCGCGGTGGACCCCGGTCATGTGCGCGAATTTGGCTATGCCGAAGTGCAGGTTCATGGCAACAGCCCCTTGCTGCAAGGCATACGTGATTTTAGCAATGCCGACGATGCCGCCATGCTCAAGGTATGGATGAGCCACGGCGACCATGTATCCGGCCTGCCGCCACAGTTTTGTTTGTTAGGTTCCACCCCAAGTTGCCCGATTGCCGCCATGGCGGATGAAGCGCGGCGTTTTTATGGCATACAATTTCATGCCGAAGTGACGCATACGGCCCAGGGCAAGGCGATTTTGGGCCGCTTTGTGCATGAAATCTGCGGCTGCCAGTCGGACTGGAATATGACCGACTATATCGAGGAAGCGGTCGCCAACATCCGCCAGCAAGTCGGTAGCGATGAAGTTATTTTAGGTTTGTCCGGCGGGGTGGACAGCAGCGTCGCTGCCGCTCTGATTCATCGTGCCATTGGTGCGCAACTGACCTGTGTGTTTGTTGACCATGGTTTGCTGCGCTTAAATGAAGGCAATATGGTGATGGATATGTTTGCCGACCATTTGGGCGTGAAAGTGTTACGCATTGATGCCAGCGAACAATTCATGCAGCATTTGGCGGGCGTGACCGACCCCGAGCAAAAACGCAAGATTATCGGACGTGAATTTGTTGAAGTGTTTCAGGTCGAAGCGGGCAAGTTGGCCAACGCGCGCTGGCTGGCGCAAGGCACGATTTACCCGGACGTGATTGAAAGCGCGGGCAAGGGCAAAAAAGGCCATACCATCAAGAGCCACCACAATGTCGGCGGCTTGCCGGAAACCCTGAACCTGAAATTGCTGGAACCGCTGCGCGAATTGTTCTGGATGAAGTGCGCAAATTGGGTGTGGCCCTGGGTTTGCCGTTTGATATGGTGTATCGCCATCCTTTCCCCGGCCCAGGTTTGGGGGTGCGCATTTTGGGTGAAGTGAAAGCGCAGTATGCCGATTTGCTGCGCCGTGCGGATGCGATTTTTATCGAAGAATTACGTAACGGCACCATGGATTTGCCTGATCAGGATAGCGAAACGCCACCTGCCAACTGGTATCACGCTACCAGCCAGGCGTTTGCGGTGTTTTTGCCGGTCAAATCTGTGGGCGTGATGGGTGATGGCCGCACTTATGAATATGTGGTGGCGCTGCGCGCGGTGCAAACGCAAGACTTCATGACCGCGCATTGGGCGCATTTGCCGCATGCCTTGTTGGGGAAAGTGTCGAACCGGATTATTAATGAAGTGCGCGGGATTAACCGGGTGGTGTACGATATTTCGGGTAAACCGCCTGCGACGATTGAGTGGGAATAAGCCGCCTTGGTCAGGGTGG
>JBKJLF010000247.1:0-5343 GCA_046597185.1 Burkholderiaceae bacterium
CGCGCATCCTGAAAGGGATTGATGAATTCAATGAATCACCAGTCATTTTCCGGTGGAAAAAGTTTGACCTTGATCTCGTTTAATTTGTAAATATATTGATGGAACGATCTACTAGTGATAGTATTAAACGTCTCACCCAATCGTGCGCGAGCAAGATCCGAATTTTCCCAATGAAGTACGGTGTTTTCGCCAACACCAGAACTCAACATATCCCACAGTGCATTTAAATTATTCCCATAATAAGGCCCAAAATCGAGCAGAGGTGAAATCAGGTTGTGAAAATCACGCTCTGTATGAATCAATTGCCCATCAATGTGCAAGTGTATTGTTTCCGACATGTTATGCTCCTTATTTCCAAATTCCAATAAAATCCAAAAACGGAAGAAGTCATGGCAAAAATCAAACACCTTCAAATTTCGAATGGCAGTTATCAATATCAAAAACAGCCCCATCACCCAGAACAAATTTTCCATCAATAATTTTTGCCAACATCACATCAAGCTGTTGTGCGCTCCTTTGAATATCCAACCGCCAGCCACCTACATCACCGTGATAACCGATTGCTTGAAAGACGCGCCCATCAGGCAGGACAATTCTGCAACCACGTGTTGTTACCGCACCATTTTTTGCATGTCTTGGCTCAGGCGTCGTGGTTAAAGTCTTAAATTGTTTAGCAATCGATTTCTTTTCATTAACTTCAAAATAAACAATTTCCAGTTCTTGCATTTCAATAATGCCTGGCACCTGCATACCCACCTCCCTCATCACACCTAATCTGCCACAAGACCAATTAGTCTGCCATAGGGGCAATTAATTCAATATAGAAATCACTACAATCAAATGAAAAGGTATTTTCTTCTTGTTCAGTGATTCTATAGCGCACCCCTTCAAGTTGGTAGGTGCTAATGTCCTCAATATCCAACAACATACCCGCCATACTTTCAATGTTACCGATTGAAATACTTGTTGCGCCTAAGCATCGCATCTTTAAATCACTTACCCCATTATCACGAATATTACTTACAATCATCTCAACATCGTAACGCGTGCATCCTTGCTCATCGACACTGCGAGAAAAGCCAATTTTCTTTAAAAAACGGTATAAATTAGGCTTTATTGCGTTAACTTTTTCAATATCATTATGAATTATCATGGCTTATATTCTCCGGGTAAATGACTACCTACTTCCATTCCATTTTTTCCAGATGAATATTCGTAAATATGATGGTGGATGTCGGGGATGTCTTGCATTTTATTTCCAGCGTTGTAATCAGTGCGTGCTATTTGTCTTCCGTATTCGTCATAGTGTGCCTTCCATGGTTCTATTCGCCCTTTGTCGTTGATATATTGGCCTTCCAAGACGCGAGTCCCGGGCACAGTTTGTTTTGGTGCTTTTGCGCTAAATACTTTTTCGGGAAAGAGGCCTTTATCCACGCCATCACACCCCGTCAACCCCAACGGATCAATCCAAACGCTCGGGTTACCCACATACCCCTGAGAGCGCATCCCGCCCGCCATACCAATTGGATCAGGGCTTAAATACTGCCCGCTTTCCGGGTCGTAATAACGCTGGTAATTGTAATGCAATCCGCTCTCGGCATCGTGCCATTGATTTGGAAAGCGCAAATCCAGTTGCAGCGGGTTTTCCGCATCATTGGCCGCAGGCGTTTGCCACAGGCGGTTGAGCTTGCCCCAAGTTTGCAATTGCGCCGCCCACACGATGCGGCCATCGCCGTCCAGCAGTTCTCGCGGCGTGCCCAAGTGGTCGGTGACGACATACAACAACCTTGCTTCATCCTGTTTTTTTGATGCGATACCGCCAGCGGCGTAAAGTTGTCTGGCGCGTAATGCCAGCCGAAAAACTCTTGCGTGCCGTCGGCGTAGCGTTTTGACTGCTGCGCCAGCCGTGCGCCTTCCCACAGGTAGCGCTCTTCCTGCAAGTCGTTGGATGGCATCGCATAGGCTGACTTTTTCGCCGCATGCGTGCAACGCTTGCTGGTGCGCCTGCCCAGCGCATCGTAGGTGTATTTCCATCGGCTGCCGTCACTGGCATGCACTTCAATCAAGCGATCAAACCCATCCCACGTGAAATGGGTGGTGCGCGGGCGAAACCCGTGTTGGTGCTCGCTGCGCGCCACCATGCGCCCGCAGGTGTCATGCGTATACGTGTAGCGCTTGCGCGGGGGCGTGCAACTGGCCGGGTTTCGCTTATAAGTCCAAATCAGTTCGGAATCCAGTTGGCCAGCGCGGTAGACATTGGCACGCTCCACGCGTTGCGCCTGATTGTACGCGTACTGGATTTGGCAATCGTCACTGCTCATTTGCGTCAGGCGTTGTGCGGCATCGTACTGGTAGCGGGTTTTGCTCCCATCTGGCCCAATTTTGGTGGCCAACAGCCCTTCGGCGGTGTATTCATATTGCTTGAGTCGTCCGGCAAAATCACGCTCTTGCCGCAATTGGCCTGCTGCATCAAAAGCATATTGCCAGTGCTGGTTTAGCGGGTTGGTCACCTGAATCAGGCGCGCCTCGTGGTCGTACTGGTATTGGTAGCGCTGGCCAGCAGCGTCAACGTGCGCCAGAAGCAAATCATACGGCCCCCATTCAAAGCGCTGGCTTTGGCCTGCTGCGTTGGTGCTTTTGCGCAGCAAGCCTTCCTGGTCATACTCAAAACGCTGGGTGTCGCCATTAGCTTGAATGATGGCGACCGGGGCCAGATGCAAGCCTTTGCGTGGTGCGTTGGTGCCATGCTCGTATTCAAAACGAGTCGGGCTGCCGTTGGCGTCGATGTGGTGATTCATGCGGTCCAGCCGGGATTGCGCCCATTGCGTCATCGCGCCATTGGGGGCGATGGCGAGACACGGCCTTTGATAATCGTCATAGTCAAAACGTGTGATTTGGCCGTGCTGCTGGTGGCTTTGCAGCAAACCTTCCTTATCGAAGCTGAATTGCTCGCTGCCGGTGGGGCTTTGCGCTTCGGTCAGGCTACCCGCTTCATTGTATTGCCACTGCCATTTCCGCCCGTCTGGCGTGGTCAATTTGGTGCAGTGGGCGTAGTCGTCATAGGCCAGCGTGGTTTCGCCTTCGGGTGCACGCACGGCTTGTAGCAAACCTTGTTCGTTGTAGATGAAGGTAGTATTGCGCCCGGTAATATCGGTCTGGCTGCGCTTCAAACCGTTGACGTACCATTCGGTGCGGCTGGTTTGGCCCAGCGGGTTGATGATTTCGGTAACCAGATTATCGGCATTGTAGCGGTACAGCGTCATCTCGGTTCTTCGCCAATTGAGGCTAAAAACTCAGGGCTATAGTATTGCTGGAAGGCGCTGTTGACCATTTCGTCTATGGTTCTCGGCTTTCTTTTTCTGCGCTCTTTACCCAAGCCACGATTTTATTGTTCATTTTCGCTCACCTTAATTTCTTATAAAGATAATCGCCCTTGCGAACGTAGGTCATGCCAAACGCCTCATAATATTTTCGTACATCTTCGTTGAAGTGTTTAGCCGCCGGGGTAGCCGTGCAGATGGTTCTTACGCCTGCCGCTGGTGCTCCCGCAGCAACAGCCGCCGCAAGGCGCGGAAACGCTCGATCCGGTTGCCCAGGGTTGAAACCAGATGTGCGGGCGCAATCGTCTTCTCAAGAAAATCATCGGCCCCCACTCGCATCGCAAATTGTTGTTTCTCTGTATTGGCCTCGGTTGATAGAAAAACAATCGGCAACGGCAACCAGATGGCGTGCTGGCGGATAATTCTGGCCAGTTGTAAGCCGGTACATTGCGGCATATACATGTCAATCAGAATTAATTCCGGTTTGAATTGGTCTAGCCGTTCGAATATGCCAGTCGGTTCGTTCAGTTCGCTAATGGCCATGTGGGCATCGGTGAGTATGGTTCGATAATAGGCCAGGGTTTGCGCATCGTCATCAATAATCAGAATCCGATAAGGATCGCTGTCCAGATTGTGCATCAGCAGCGCATCAAGCCGCTCCTGCAGTTCCGGCAGATTGACGGGCCGCACGAAAAAGCCGTCGGCGTTGGCTTTGGCCGCTTTCAGGTGCTGGCCAAAGCTGCCATCATCGCCCAGTACCAGAACCGGCCAAGGTGTGTACTGTCAGGCGCAATGATTCAAAATCGGCATGAGCTGCTGCCTTGGTTTGACATTGCCGCAACGATTGCTCCAGTTGCCGCAGTTTTCCAGGTAGCAAGGTGGCGTAGTTGTCAGATAAGGTGGCCAATTGCTTGACCAAGGTTGGGGATTGAGCGGGAGTCATGATTACCCTTCAATTCGGTGGAGTTTTTCATTGTAATCCAAATGGTGGCACGGCTTGCATGTCATATTGGAGAATATCGAAAAATTCCGCTGTGCTTCGACTCGACTGGCGCTGGTTTATTAAGCGCATGCCAAGACGGTGGAATTGGTTAATTTTTTGGCAACGTGCATCGCTTCATCGGCAGCGGCGATCATTTCGTCCCTGGTAGTGGCCATACTGGCGTCGGCAATACCGGCACTGAAGGTGCAATTAAAATTGGTCGGTGCGGGGAATTTGATGGTGTACGACGTGCCCGTTGTGCTGGGCTGGTGCAAGGTAGCGAACACTGAAGCGCAAATGAATCCGCAGGGCTTGTTTGTGTAGCGCAATCTGCGCAGTGGCGCAATGTGTCCGATCCGCACTATAATGCTGATTCGTTCAACCTGGCTTCACCATGAGTTTCCTATGTCCATGTCTACATTTACTATCGTAAAAAATGGTGTTTTCGCCGCGCTCTTGCTTGCTGGCGCGGCCTGGTATGTGGTTAATTTCATCTGGGCCGAAAGCCGGGTAAAAGCGTTGTGTAGCCAGATTAAGCCGGGTATGCCAATGGCCGAGTTGAAGGCGTTTGGCCTCCAGCATGGCTTGGGGCCTCAGCCTGGCAAGGAGTTTGGCATCGTTTTTATGGGCGAGCGCAAAACCAATGGACGCTATAGCTGTAAAATTTTCCTGGAGGCCGGGGTAGTTAAAACGGCGGAGTATAATTCGGGCCAATAAATCGCCCCGCCGTGCAATCAGGTATGATGAGGCCGCATAATGTGACCAGGCTTTAAGCTGAACATGAAAAAATCTCCCGAATTCAGTAGCGAATGGCATGACAATCCGGTCAATCCCGCCGACCTGCCTATGCTGTATGCCTTGGCCTTGTATGATGCGCCGCTCAGCCGGCCCGGCATGCAGGAAATTTTAACGGCGGCACACAAAAGAAACCTTACGCTGCGCAATGTTTCGTTATCCATCAAGGATCAACTCAGCCTGTTATGCCAACGCGGCGTGGTGGCGATGACCAACGATGGCGTGGACTTGTATGGCGTTAGCCTG
>JBKJLF010000813.1:0-8243 GCA_046597185.1 Burkholderiaceae bacterium
CTTAATCCAATGAAACGGTAATGTACTGGCGCATGATGCTCTCCTGCTGACTATTTACACGTATTCTACGTGCAAACTGGCGTATTTGCACGCCATATTTGTCATGTAAAACGAGGACGTGAACATTGAATCCGGCACAGGGGGCACGCTTTGTGCCCTCGTGCCCACCCGATTCTACAACTTAGCCCGTATTGCGCAAGCCCGCCGCCACCCCATTAATCGACAAATGAATCCCGCGATGCACCCGAATATCAATCTTATCCGGATCATTGGCCACCGCCCGGTGCCGTTTAATCAATTCCACCTGCAAGTGATTAAGCGGATCAAGATACGGGAAGCGGTTGCTGATCGACTTGGCCAATTGCGGGTTATTACCCAGCCGCTCGCTTAGCCCGGTAATATCAACCAGGCATTGCGTGGTGCGCGCATGTTCTTCTTCAATTCGCTTGAAAATGCGCTGGCGCAGTTTTTTGTCCGCCACCAGCTCGGCATAGCGCGAAGCCAGGCCCAAATCGGTTTTCGACAAAACCATGTCCATATTCGAGAGCAAGGTGGCAAAAAACGGCCACTCGCTAAACATGGCACGCAAAATCGCTTTGCGCTTGGGGCGATCACGCTCGCTACTCTCTTCCAACCAGGAATTAATCGCGCTGCCAAAACCATACCAACCCGGTAACAGCAAACGACACTGGCCCCAGGAAAAGCCCCACGGAATGGCGCGTAAGTCTTCGATCCGGCGCGTGGCCTTGCGCGAGCTTGGGCGCGAGCCAATATTGAGTTCGGCAATTTCTGAAATCGGCGTGGCCGAGAAAAAATATTCGGTAAAGCCCGGTGTTTCATACACCAAATTGCGATAGGCCCGATAGGCCCGATCCGACAATTCCGCCATCACCGCCTCAAATTCGGCCAGCCGTTTGGCATGTTTGGGCGCGTTCGGCTGCGGCATGAGCGAGGCTTCCAGCGTGGCCGCTACCAATAATTCCAGGTTTTTTCGGCCAATTTCCGGGTTGGAGAATTTGGACGAAATAATTTCACCCTGCTCAGTCAAGCGAATGCGCCCGTTCACCGTGCCCAGCGGTTGCGCCAAAATCGCCTGATAGCTCGGGCCACCGCCACGGCCTACCGTGCCGCCCCGGCCATGGAATAAACGTAACTTGACTTTGGCACGGTCAAAAATTTCCACCAGACGGGTTTCGGCTTTGTATAATTCCCAATTCGAGGTGAGAAAGCCGCCATCTTTATTCGAATCCGAATAACCCAGCATCACTTCCTGCATCTGCCCCTGCTTGGCCAAAATCGCTTGCACCATCGGAATGGCCATTAATTGTTCCATGATTTCGGCGGCACGCTGTAAATCGGGAATGGTTTCAAACAAGGGTATGACCATTAATTCGAGTTCACCCTGATTTGGCTTCCAGGTGTCGCGCAGCAAACCGGTTTCTTTTTGCAAGACCATCAGTTCCAGCAAATCAGAAACGGTTTCAGTGTGCGAAATAATATAGTTACGTACCGAACGCGGGCCAAAGCGTTGCCGGATTTCTTTGGCGCAACGCAATACATTCAACTCCGATTCGGTTTCGGCACTGTAAGTTAAATAGGGCGAGCACATCAGGCGCGGGTGGCTCAGTTCAGACAGTAGCAACTTGATTTTTTCTTCTTCATTCAATTCATGGTAGGCCGGTACGATGTCAGCCTGCGCCATTAATTCAGACAAGACCCGTTCATGCACATCCGAACTTTGGCGCATATCGAGCGAGGCCAAATGGAAGCCAAAGATTTCTGCCGCGCGTTTCAAACGGGCCAAACGCGGTTTCACCAGCACTGCACCATGATTCGCTTGCAAGGAATCGATTAAAATTTGTAAGTCGCGGCAAAATTCGCCGATTTCGGCATACGGTGCTTCTTTGCCGATTTCATGGCGCAAAATGGCCATGTGACCGCGTTCGCGCGCGCTTGCGGCCAGGCGTGAGTACATTTCAATCAGGGCGCGCCTATAGGGTTCGTCGTCGCGATGGTTGGAGGTGTCGGGCGAACTATTGGCTAAACCTTCGAGTTCCGGGCTGATTTTAATCACCAGGGTGGAAATCGATAATTCCGCACCGAGCTTGTGGATTTCATCCAGATAAAATTCAAAAATCGTGCCGGCATGGGCTTGCAGCGCATGCTTCATGGTGTTGGCATTCACATTCGGGTTGCCATCGCGGTCACCGCCGATCCAACTACCCATTTGTAAAAATACTTCACTGTCGGCCGAGCTTAAATTAATGTCGTCCGCGTCAAACGGGTATTGGGTGGCGATATCGGCTTCAATATCGGTGTATAAAGCGGGCAATTCACGCATGAAGGTGATGCGGTAAAACGACAGCGCATTATTGATTTCATCGGCCACCGTGAGTTTGGTAAAGCGCAACATCCGGGTTTGCCACAGCGTGGCAATGCAGGCGTGAAGCAGGGTGGTGTTTTCCAAGCGCTCTTTGGGGGTTAAGGCGCGGTCGCGTTCGGCCAGCAGGCGCGCTACCTCACGTTCGGCATCCAAAATACTTTTGCGCTGCACTTCGGTGGGGTGGGCGGTCAAGACCGGTGAAATAAACGAGTCGCGGAAAAATTGTTTGACCTGGTTGCCACTCACACCGGCTTCACTCAGGCGTTTTAAGGCAAAGCCAATGCTGCCGGCCTGGGCCGGTTCTTCTGCCAACAAGGCAGCGCGGCGGGTGCGGTTTTGGTGTTGATCTTCGGCGATGTTGGCGAGGTGGGAGAAATAGGAAAATGCGCGTACCACCGAAATGGTTTGATCGCGCGTGAGTTTTTTGAGCAGGCGATCTAGCTCGGCCCCGGATTTGGCATCCGGTTTGCCATCGGAGCCACGGCGAAACCGCACCGCAGTCTGGCGTATGGTTTCCACAATTTCGAATACGTCAGAACCTTCCTGGTCACGCAACACATCGCCCAATAGTCGACCCAGGAGGCGAATATCTTCCTTTAGTGCGAGATCGGGATCGACTTCGGGTTTGCTGGTTTTGGCCGCAGTCGCCTGCGGTTTGGCTGCGGTTGCGACGCTGAGGCGCTGGGAGGCGGGAGGGGCTTTTTTGGCCATGATAAAGGTTCGCTTAAAATAAATGAAAAGATTAAATAAAATACGGCCTTCGCCACGGATTGCGTCGATTTGCTGCCAGGACGCATGATAAACTTGTGCAATATCAGTGCGTGCAATGTTGTCTTGCATTGTTTATTGATACAGTTTGCATCAACCCTTGCATCAACCCCCAGAAAAAATCTATTTTGAAAGTAGAACACCATTGAAGACCCCATTGAAGACCCCAGTGAAACTTCCGTCAAAACTGATTATTGCTTCGCGTGAAAGTCGGCTTGCCATGTGGCAAGCGCAAGATGTTCAAGCGAAGCTGTCGCTATTATATCCGCAGTGCAGCATAGAAATTCTCGGAATGACCACGCGTGGTGATCAAATTCTTGATCGCAGCCTCTCCAAAGTGGGCGGTAAAGGCTTGTTTGTCAAAGAATTGGAGTTGGCCCTAGCCGATGGGCGCGCCGATTTGGCCGTGCATTCACTTAAAGATGTGCCGATGGAATTGCCTGAGGGCTATGCCTTGCGCGCTTATCTGGAGCGTGAAGACGCGCATGATGCGCTGGTGTCGAACCAATATCAAAGTTTGGATCAATTGCCGCCCGGCTCCATCGTTGGCACCAGCAGCTTGCGGCGGCAAGCCTTGATTGCCGCACGTTACCCCGATTTAATCATTCAACCTTTGCGTGGTAATTTGGATACGCGGCTGGGTAAATTAGATCGCGGTGAGTATGCCGCCATTATCCTGGCCTGTGCCGGCTTGAAACGCCTGGGCTTGGCTTCACGCATCGCCGCGCTGTTGCCGTTTGAGCACAGCTTGCCGGCAGCCGGGCAGGGCGCAATGGCGGTGGAAGTATTTGATCGCGGCCAGGATTGGTTGCCGATGTTGGCGGCCTTAAATCATGCGCCAACGGAAAGCGCCACCCGCTGTGAGCGCGCGGTCTCGCGCGTGTTGGGTGGAAGTTGTCAAATTCCTTTGGCGGCCCATGCCACCTTGCAAGGCGAAGTGTTGTATTTACGTGCGATGGTGGCCACTGTTGACGGTACGCGCATGGTCAGCACTGAAGTCAGTGGCCCAATGGATCAGCCAGAACAGCTTGGCCAGCAAGCGGCCGAGCAATTATTGGCGATGGGGGCGCAAGAAATTCTGGCGCAATGTCAAGCATGAGTCGGCCTACCGTTGTCATTACCCGACCCTTGGCCCAGGCGCAACATTTTGCCAGGCGAGTGGCCGCGGCGGGTATGAATTGCGACGTGGAAGTGTTGCCTTTGCTGGATATTTTGCCATTGGAGGATACCACGGCCTTGCGCCAGTGCCTGGCCGATCTGACACCCTATGCTTTGGTGGTATTTGTTAGCCCGAATGCGATTCAAGCCGCCTGGCCACATTGCCCGTACTGGCCGCGTGAAGTATCATTGGCGGTAATGGGTGAAGGCGGGCTGGCCGAGTTGGCATTGCATGGCGTGAATCAGGAAAATCGCACCATCCACCACCCTTTGAACCCCTTGCAAACCGATTCCTCAACTCTGATTAGCGCGCTCGACTTGCCGTCACTGCGCGGTAAATCGGTTTTGGTGATACGTGGCGAATCAGGGCGTGAATTGTTGGCCGACGTGTTGCGTGAGGCTGGCGTGACGGTGCATCAGGTGGCAGCCTATCGGCGGCAAGCGCCCGTTTTTGATGCAATCCGGCGCATTCAGTTGTTGGAGATGTTGGCAGTCGATTCACGTTGGATTATTACCAGTTCCGAAGCCTTGCGTAATTTAAAGAAATGGGTCGAATCCCTGGGGGATTCGCGTTATGTTGTTGGAATACAACGGAAAGCATTGATCGTTCCTCATGTCCGTATTGCGGAAACCGCACAGTCACTTGGGTTTGAGCAGGTATTGCTGACTGGATCAGGGGACGAAGCACTGCTTGCCGCGTTACAATCTAATTTATGAACGACTTACCACACACCCCATCTGAGCCAACGGCTCCCCCCGCATCTGCCAAGCCAGAGGCGGCTGTACCTTTTTCTGACGCCGCTGCAGCCGCACCTGCGGCCGCACCCATATACCTGCCCGTAGCGACTGCGCCAGCTTCCAATGAGCGTGGCTTGATCGTTGCGGTCGCCATCCTGGCTTTGTTGCTGGGGGTGCAATGGTATTTGAGTCAAACGGAAATTCGCAGCTTGCGTGAAGCGGTTGCCAATCGTTTGCAAGCGGGGGACGTCAGTAATATCGAAACCCGGGCCATTGCCAAATCGCTGCAAGATAGCAATCGCGATTGGCAAACCAAGGTCATTCAATTGGAAAATAAGCAGGTTGAAGCGCAGAGCCAGCAATTGGCTTTGGAACAGTTATATCAGGATTTATCCAAAAATCGGGATGAATGGGCTTTGGCCGAGATTGAACAAGTCATTTCCACCGCCAGCCAGCAATTGCAATTGGCTGGCAATGTGCAAGGTGCTTTAATCGCTTTGCAGAACGCGGATCGCACCTTGTCGCGCTCGGACAAGCCGCAATTTATTACGATCCGCCGGGCGATCGCCAAAGATACTGAAAAATTAAAGTCTTTGCCCTTGCTTGATTTGACGGGTATTGCGGTGCGGCTTGATAGCGTGATTGGCCAAATCGATAGCTTGCCTTTGTTATCCGATGAAAAGCCGCCGCAGCCAGTAAGCCAGCCCAAAGCGCCATTGCGTATTTTGCAGCGTTCTGGCGTCAATGATAAAAAAGCCGAACCACTACCAGCCACCAGTTGGTTCCAAAGCCTGGAAGATACGCTGCAACGCTGGAGCCATGAAACCTGGCTCGACGTGCGCCAATTGGTGCAAGTGCGCACCGTCGATAAACCGGATGCCTTGTTGATGACGCCAACCCAGGCCTTTTATGCGCGTGAAAATGTCAAATTACGCCTGTTAAATGCGCGTTTGGCCTTGCTCTCGCGCAATGAATCTGCGTTTCGCAGCGATATGATCGCGGCACAGGATGGCATTACGAAATTTTTTGATACCCGCGCCAAGCAAACCCAAACCGCCCAGGCATTTTTAAAGCAGGTTCAAGGCAGCAATTTATCGATTGAGATGCCCAATCTGTCTGCCAGTCTGGACGCGGTACGTAACTACAAAGCGAAGCCCTGATCATGTTGCGACTCTTTTTCTGGTTTGTAGCATTATTGGCTGGCGCAATTGGTTTGGCGATTGTGGCGCGGTTTAATCCGGGCAATGTGGTGTTATTTTATCCGCCATATCGGGTTGACTTGTCGCTGAACCTGTTTTTGTTGTTGGCAGCTACGCTGTTTGTTTTGATCTATATGATCGTGCGCACTTTCCGCAATATGATGAAAATGCCTGCCAAAGTGTCTGCCTATCGCACGCGTAAGCGGGAGCTTGAAGCCAATAAAGCATTGCGTGACGGTTTAAAAGCTTTATTTGAAGGGCGCTTTGGCCACGCCGAAAAAGCATCGCAAAAAGCCTCTGAATTGCCTGCCAACGCACCTTTGGCGGCCTTGATTGGCAGCCGCGCCGCGCATAGTATGGGGCAGCGTGAGCGGCGTGATCAATGGCTGGCGCGTTTGGAGCCAGAAGCACCATTTAAATCAGCACGCTTGATGACGATGATTGAATTATTGGTGGACGACCACCGGGCCGATGCGGCGCTGGATGCGGTGCGTGAATTAAATCAATCCGGCGTGCGCCATATTCATGCTTTGCATTGGGCTTTGAAGGCCAATCAGCAAGCCAAAAACTGGAAAGAGGTGTTGCGTCTGGTAAAAATACTGGATAAGCGCCACGCCTTGCACCCGGTGCTGGCGGTGCGTTTGCGCGAATTGGCTTATGAAGATCTATTGGGTGATGTATCGCTCGATGGTGATGCGCTGCAAAAAGTATGGCAAAGTGTGGCCCCGGAAGACAAGTTGCGCCCCTTTGCCGCATTGCGTGCCGCGCGCGCCTTCAATCAACGTGGTATGCATGAAGATGCGATCAAAATATTGGAACGGGTTTTATCGCAACAATGGGATGAACGTCTGGTGCGCGCTTATCGCGAATCGGTCGCTGGCGAAGGCACTGCTGTGCTCTTGTCGCAAATTGAAAACTGTGAAGCCTGGCTCACGCAATACCCAACCGATGCCGAACTGACGCTCACGCTCGGTGTTTTATGCCTGCGGCAAAAGTTGTGGGGCAAGGCGCAGCGTTATTTGGAACAAGCCTTGGCCGATGCGACTGACGCTGGTAAAGTGCGGGAAGCGCATTTAAAATTGGCACAAATGCATGAATCACTGCAGCAAGATGAGCGCGCAGCTTATCATTATCGACAATGCGCGCTGGCCAATCTGCTGTAAATGTTGCTGTTGATCAGGTATAATCTGGCTTTATCTGGCTTTTGAGAAATTCCCCCCATTTTTTACATCACCAAGAGAAACTATCATGAGTTTAAACAAAGTGCCTTCAGGACGTGATTTGCCCAATGATTTTAATGTCATCATCGAAATCCCGATGAATGCCGACCCGATCAAGTATGAAGTGGATAAAGAATCCGGCGCGATTTTCGTTGATCGCTTTATGGGCACCGCCATGCATTATCCGGTCAATTATGGCTATATTCCGCATACCATTGCTGGTGACGGCGACCCGGTAGACGTATTGGTGGTGACACCTTTTCCCTTATTTCCTGGCGTGGTGGTGCGCTGCCGCCCGATTGGCATCTTGAAAATGACTGACGATGGCGGTGAAGATGCCAAGGTCTTGGCCGTTCCCGTGAATAAAGTCTTGTCGATTTACAGCAAATGGGAATCACCCGATGATGTGAATGAATTATTGCTGCGCCAAATCCAACATTTCTTTGAGCACTATAAAGATTTGGAAGCCGGTAAATGGGTCAAAATTGGCGGTTGGGAAGGCACCGATTCCGCCCGCGCTGAAATTCTGGCGGGTGTTGAAGCCTATAACAAGTCGGAAGATAAGCCGCAGTATTGATTCAGTGATTTATGGATTCAATTCAGGCGATTGGTTCAATTTAGTCTGCTGTTGTGTTGGTCGGCGTGCAGGGTGGTGTGGTGCGGAAGGGGTTGCGTTCATTTAACTCATCCAGATACTGCCCCATACTGCCGCGTTCGCGCTGTAAAAAATGCTCGACCGCATCGGCAAAGGCCGGATGCGCCAGCCAGTGTGCGCTG
>JBKJLF010000842.1:0-17194 GCA_046597185.1 Burkholderiaceae bacterium
GCCCATGGCACTGCAAGCAAGCCATTTTTGAATTGAGACAGAGCGTGGATAGCAACACAAATCAATGGACGCAGCTTTTGGATTCCGGCAGGCGCAAAAAAGATGCCGCCGGCGGCGTCACCCCACCCGGCACCAACGAAACCCGCACCGAAATCGAACGCGATTATGATCGCATCCTGTTTTGCACCCCGCTACGCCGCCTGGCCGACAAAACCCAGGTTTTCCCGCTCGACCGAAACGCCAGCGTGCGCACCCGCCTCACGCACTCGCACGAGGTCTCCAATCTGGCACGCAGTATTGGCACCACGCTGGTGTTTAACCACTACATTGGCCGCGACTGCCCGAATGCATTGCGCAATATCCCTGCCCTGCTGGCCACCATTGGTTTGGCCCATGATTTAGGCAACCCGCCCTTTGGCCACCAAGGCGAAGCCGCGATTCAAAGCTGGTTCAAAGATCGCCAAACCAGCCTGCTGGAAGACCCTCACCGCCCCATGAGCGGGCAACAACAGCAAGACTTTCTCCAATGGGAAGGCAACGCCCAGGCATTTCGGCTGGTCACCCGGCTGCAAGTGTTAAATGATACCTTCGGACTCGATCTCAGCTACGCCACGCTCTCGGCCATGATGAAATATCCCACCCCATCCACCAGCACCACGGCCAACAGCGGCAACGCTGCTGCGGCGTGTAAAAAACATGGATTTTTTTCTTCCGAACAAGCCATTGCCGAATTGGTACAACAGAAAACCGGCCTCGCCCTGGGGCTGCGCCACCCGCTGGCGTATGTGATGGAAGCCTGTGACGATATCGCCTATGTGGTGCTGGATGTGGAAGACGCAGTGAAAAAAGGCCTGGCCTCGTTTTCTGACTTACTGGCGTTTTTGGAACATCACGCCAGGGATGACGATGACGATGCCGACGCCGAAAATACGCAGTTAATTGACGGCTTGATTACCAGAAGCCGGGCCAAACATATCGAATATCGCGGTATTTCGCCTGCCATTTCACCCGCTGAATTAAACGATGTATCGATGCAATTGTTTCGCGTCTACGCAATAGGCGAAATGGTACGAGCCGCCACCGATGCCTTTGTCGATCCAGCCAACTACCCGCACTTTATGGCCGGCACGCAAGCCAAAAGCTTGCTGTCGCTATCCCGCGCCCGCGCCTTGCGCCAAAATCTGAAAGACTTCGCCCTCAAACACGCCTACAACCACCGCGTGGTATTGGAGCTGGAATTAAACGGCTACAACGTGATTCGCGAATTGATGGATATTTTTTGGGCCGCCATCAGCGATACCACCAACCCCGGCCAGGCCAGCCAATCCAGCACTTTGCGCCGTCACCCATTTACCCGTTATATTTATGGCCGCATCTCGGAAAACTACCGCCGCGTGTACGAAAGCAGCAGCGCCAGCCGTTACGATGAATGCCTTTTGTTGACCGATATGATTTCCGGCATGACCGATTCCTATGCGATGAATTTACATCAGGAACTGATGCCCTTGAAACTAAAGTTTGATGCCGAGCGCAAACTACCCTGAACGCCAGCCCGAAGCAAACGGGCTGGCAGCCACAGCAACGCAAGCATCAAACTACTTTTTCACGGGCATTTTCACGTCCAGTTGATCCATCAAAAAAGCATACCAATCGGCCTGCTGATTCACCCGCACCGAGAGCGAACTGCCAATTCCGTGCCCGGCATGCGCATTGGTACTGAGCATGACCGGATGTTTGGAACCCGTTGCCGCCTGCATGCGCGCAATCATCTTGCGTGAATGCATGGGGTTGACGCGGCCATCGGTCTCGCCTGTTGCCATAAATATGGCCGGATACTTCGCGCCATCCTGCACATGGTGGTAAGGCGAATAGCCATACAATACCTTCAACATCTCCGGGTCCTTGACCGAACCGAATTCGGACACATTAAAGGCCCCGTTGGGGTCCAGTTCGACCCGCAACATATCGTAAATTCCTACCATGGAACCGACCGCGCGAAACAATTCCGGACGCTGGGTTACCACCGCACCCATCAACAAACCACCATTACTGCCACCCACGGCGGCCATGCGGCTACTTTGGCTGTATTTGGCCTTGATCAAATAGTCCGCCGAGGCGATGAAGTCATCAAACACATTCTGTTTTTTGGCCAGCATGCCTTGTTGATGCCATTGCTCGCCAAACTCGCCGCCACCACGCAAATTGGCAATCACATACACACCACCCGCATCCAGCCACAGGCTGATTGGCGCGCCTAAAAATTTAGGGGTCTGGCTGACGTTATAACCGCCGTAGCCATTGAGCAAGAGCGGGTGCGAGCCATCCAGCTTCAAGCCTTTGTGCCGTACAATGGCGAGTGGAATGCGTGTGCCGTCTTTGGAGGTAGCAAACTCGCGCACCACTTCCACATTATCAAAGCGCACGGGGCTGGTTTTGACCAGAGCGGTGGGGCTGGTTTTGCCCGTCACTTCATCGTAGCGCGCAAAATACGGCGGCTTTAAATAAGTTTGGACCAAATACAGCACGCTGGCGTCGGGTAGCGCCACCACCTGGCTGACGGTGGATATATCGCTCAGCGGCAATTCGCCTTTGGGTTTGCCATCCAGATCAAAGATCGCCACGCGCGACGGGCCGCCCACCATTTGGCGCACATAAATCGCTTTATCCGTCACCGTTACGGGTATGCCGGCTGACTCACCACCACCCAAAATCACCGCATCGGATTCGGGCACAAGCACTTTGGCGTGGCTCAAATCAGCATCCCCCGCAGCCAATTTCAACACCTTGCCGCGTGGTGCATTGTGATTCGAGACCAAATACAGCGAACCATCCGCGCCAATTTGGGCCGACACCACCTTATCGGCAAACTTGCTGATCTGCCGGGTAGTACCATCGGCGGCGATGAGGTAATGCGCAAACTCACCGCCATCACCATTGGCCACCGACACCATCAATTGTTTGGTTTTTTGCTCGCTTTCGAGCGCAATTTCCGCCACTTTGGGGAAATCCTTGCCGATCACATACGCATCCTTGGCCGGATCATCACCCAATTGATGGGCATACACTTGCTGGAAAAAATGCTGTTCTTCAGCCGGACGATCCGGCCCCGGATAGCGGGTGTACCAAAAACCGCTGCCATCGGCACGCCAGGCCAGGCTCCCGCCACCAGTGGCATACTGCACCCGTGGTATGACTTCTTTCAGCGCTTTACCAGTGGCCACATCAAAAATATGGACTGATCCGTCTTCACTGCCATTTTCTGACAGCGATACCGCCACCAACTTGCCATCGGGTGAAGGCACAAACCAATCAATCGCGGTGCTGCCTTTCGGGTTGATTTGATTCGGATCGACAATCACCCGGGCATGTTTGGGGTTGGCATCATGGCCCATTACGGCGATCATCGCTTGCTGCTTGGCCGGTTCAGTAAAAATCGCAAACACCTTGTCGCCACTCACTTGCAATTGCGAATAAGCGCTGGAGGATGAAGCAATTTGCGTCATCAAGCGCTTAAAAATGGGTTTGCGCGCAGGCAAATGATCCAGATATTGGCGGGTGCGGCGGTCTTGCGCCAAGCCCCAGGCATGGGTTTGCTCATTATTTGGTTCCAGCCAGCGGTACGAATCGACCACCTTGAGTTCGCCATATTGGTCAAGCACATCAACCTTGGCCGTTGGCGGCGCGCCCCGGTCAGCCGCATGGGCCAAAGGGCTGATACAGGCGGTGCCTGCCACAGCCAGGGCTGCTAGCGCCGCAAAGCCAAGCGCATTGAGTTTGATCAGGCCAAGTCGGGCCGGGCACCTGACCAGGTTCGTGCATGAGTGCATAGATACGTTCCTTTGACATTGATACCCGGCAGCACTGCCGGGCTATTTTTTTTGAATCGCGTATTTTAACCTGAATACGGTATGATGAAGGCTTCTTTGACGCTTCGATTCTTCTTCCATTCTTCCATTCTTCCATTCAAGCAATGAAATATCCTGAACTCCTCAGCTTTGCCGATTTATTAGCGCGTCTGAATCAATTTGACGCCATTATCGACGTACGCAGCCCGGCCGAATATGCGCTTGATCACATCCCCAACGCCATCAATTGCCCGGTTCTGGATGATCAACAACGCATTACCGTGGGCACGCTGTACAAGCAAGTAGGCGCGTTTGAAGCCAAGAAAGTGGGCGCGGCGCTGGTGGCGCGCAATATCGGGCAGATTATCGAAACCCGCTTTCTGGATCACCCGAAAAACTGGATCCCGCTGATCTATTGCTGGCGCGGCGGCAACCGCAGCGGTTCATTGGCGCATATTTTGGCCAAAATCGGCTGGCCAGCGGCCCAGCTTGACGGCGGCTACAAGAGCTTTCGCCAGCAAGTGATGCAAGACTTGCCGCAACTGGCCAATGGCGCACAATGGCGCGTGTTGTGCGGCACCACCGGCAGCGGCAAAAGCCGAATGTTGGAAACCCTGGCAGCACAAGGTGCGCAAGTGCTGGATTTGGAACATCTGGCGCGCCATCGTGGCTCGGTGCTGGGGCATATCCCCAGCCAACCGCAACCTGCACAAAAAGCATTTGAAAGCCAAGTTTGGCATATTCTGCGCCAGTTTGACCCGGCGCGCCCGGTATGGGTGGAAGCCGAAAGTAAAAAAATCGGCAATCTACGCGTACCCGAATGCATTATGGCCGCCATGCGCGCGGCCACCTGTGTGCAATTCAATCTGGCAACCAACTTAAGGGTGAAATTGCTATTGCAAGACTACGCCCATTTCTCGCAGGACCCGGCCAATTTAAAGCAGCAGTTGCAATTTTTATGCCCCTTGCACGGCAAGGAAAAAATCAAACACTGGAATAGCCTGATTGATGAAGGCCACCTCGACGAACTGGTGCAGCAATTGCTGGGCGAACACTATGACCCTGCCTACTTGCGCTCGATTGAGCGCAATTTTAGCCAATACAACCAGGCACAGGTGTTTACCCTGCCCGGCATCACGGCGGATGATTTTGCGCTGGCAGCCCGGCAGTTAATGGATGGCAATTAGGCGCAGAATCAGCCTTATAGGAAGGCACAATGCATTATGGGACGTATTTTCAACCCGATCATAAATTCGCTCTCTAATTTTGGTGTCAGTGAAATGGCGCTATGCCGTTTATTGTGGGACTTGACTCCCGCTCGCGTATCTCCTAACGCAAACCCTACGCTGCAATGCCCGTAAAAACGGCGTCTTTGGCAGGTGCTGCAATTTGCCCATGCGCAAGTAGGCAATGGTAATAAAGTTTTTGACGTTTCGAAACCCTCTCGCGGCAGTTTTGGCTGGTTGCAACATGCCGTTCATGGCTTCAACATACGCATTTGAGCGCTCGTCGAGCATGCCACGAATGATAGTGGGCAGTTTTTCCTTGAGCGTGACGGCGACTTTTTTGAACGGTTCAAGCCGTGATCGCTTAGCCCATGAAATCCATCTTTTCAATCTTGACTCGTTTCATCGATGCCAATATCGGTGACATCCTCCATGTTGACCAAATCCCTTGCCTTGCTTCGCCGTCCTTTAGGGTTTCAAAATGGTTGGCTGGTTTCCAGTAGACGTGTTTTCAACCCGATCATAAATTCTCTCCCTTATTTTGGTGCCCGTAAAGTCCACCTCGCCAGACAACAAGACATTTCGCAAAATGAATTGCCCGAATTCGCCGTGCGAAAAGTTGGCTCCTTGCACAGCAAGATTTTCCAAAAGTAGCGTACCTACTTCCATATATTCCATCCGGCCCCGGATAATGGGTGTATTGCGGATGGTCAATGTGCCTATAGTTGTGGAATAGACGTTGACATGATCCTTCGGCAGAATTCCATTGGGTGCGTCATCTTTGTCCATGTCTCTGTCACCCAATAAATTCAGGGCAACTTGTTTACCTTCAAACAGGCAATTCTCTATTGCTAATTTTTTTATTTTGGCTGAATTGGTATTAAGGCCATATCTTAAATATTTATCTGGCTTCTCTTCACTTAACAATGTTACATTTTTAATCATTACATTTTCAGCCTTTACAATACTTAGTCCTAAATTAGCTCTTATGTTTTCAAAGGATGCATTTCCAATTGTTGCATCTTCAAAAGATAGCACCTTGAAATTGGAATTTTTGACTGTAACAGTTGAAAATATACTGGTTTGGCCGTTAAAGGCCACAAGACCTTGTCCTTCAACATTTTGCAAAAGCAGTGTCGCATTTTTTTTTGCTTTACCAAAAGCATCAATCATTTTACTATCTTGAATTACCAACGAACTTCCACCATTGACGTACACACGTTCCAGATGGCATTTTCGATAAAGAACCGCGCCATTGGTGCCACCTATACCACCGTATGAATCAGCAACGCCGCCATACCCAAGTTGCGCAGGTGTTGTACCAATAAATTCACAGTCATCAAACAGCGTGTTTTTACCAATGCGAGGGCCCATGTTAAAGTTCCCTCGGGCGGCACAGCCTATAAAGCTAACACTGTCCCATTCACCTTCTTCAAAACGAACGGTAGCAAACGCGCAGTTTTCAAAACGAACATTTTTTAGAATTCCGTGAAACAACAAACATTCATTAAAATCACAATCGATAAATTGGGTATTTTCCCATTGAAATGGATCGAAACGCACACTATGATCAAAAAGGCGATTGCGGATGACAAGCGGGTTATCTTTAAATGTTGTCTGCCGCAGATCAAAATTATTGAGAAATGCCATTTCCTCAGGCGTCGGTGAGATAGCCATACCTTTGAGTCCTTTACGTGTAGAAGTTGACTTTTTATTATCGCAAGCCGTAAAACAAAACGCCATAGCAAGCGCAAAACCGTTTTCGAGAAATTTCCTTCGATAATTCATTGTATAACTTTCTTGTTTTTTATTTATCCCATTTGGGAGGCGGAGAATATCGATCAGGGAAAGCTAGCGCCAGCCAATCCCAATCCGGCACTTCAGTCTTAGGCATAATGCAAGGTCTTATCCAATATCGCTCTCCTACCCTGACAAATTCAACCCGAAAAATCCATGGGTCATCAAAATTAGCCAGGCTGCGGAAAAGGTATTTCCTGCGTAGCGATGGAGAAACTACTGCATATTTCTTCAATGTCTACACGCCAGTCAATATGAGGTTGCAGTCCATGTGGGGAAATTTTCCATTCATGCCCACTTTCCTTTACGGCTTCAAAATGGTGGGTTGGTTTCCAGTAGACGTATTTTCAACCCGATCATAAATTCGCTCTCTAATTTTGGTGTCGGTGAAATCCACTGCGCCAGACAATGCAACATTGCGCAAAATGAATTGGCCAAACACGCCGTGTGAAAAATCTGCCCCTTGCACGGTCAGATTTTCCAATAGCAGTGTTTCCACTTCCATATATTCCATACGGCCCCGGATAATGGGTGTGTTGCGGATGGTTAGAGCACCGATGGTCGTGGAATAGACATTAACATGTTTTTTCGAAGAGCCTTTTGGGAGCACTTCGTTTTTTCCCCTATCATGATTCCCTAACAAATTCAACGCTACTTGCTTACCTTCAAACAAGCAATTCTCAATTGTCAAATTTTTTATTTTGGCTGAATTGGTGTCGAGGCCATATCTAAAATCTTCTTTCGGCTTTTCCTCGCTTATGAAGGTCACATTTCTTAAGGTTATATTGCTTGCATGTGTTAGGCTCAAGTCCAAGTCGGCCTTTATGTTTTCAAACAAGGCGTTTTCGATCATGGCGTCTTTGAAAGTGAGAACCTCAAATATTGAGGCTTTTACAGTAATTGATGAAAAAATTTGGGTAGCGGCGTGAAACCTTACAAAGCCTTTGCCTTCGATATTTTGCAGTAGCAGCGTTGCTTTTTCATCCACCGAACCAATCACATCAATCATTTTACAGTCTTGAATAATCACTGAACGTCCGCCATTCACAACCATTCGTTCCAGGTGGCACTTGCGGTAAATGACCTCGCCATCCGTACCACCCACCCCGCCGAACGAATCAGCGTTCCCCCCGTAACCAAGCTGTTTTGGTGTTGAACCAATAAATTCACAGTCATCAAATAATGCATTCTTGCCGGAATCCGCCACCATCGTAAAGTTACCACGGCCGGCGCACCTTACAAAGCTGACATCATCCCATGCGCTTTCTTCAAATCGGATATTAATAAATGTGCAATTTTCAAAACTGACATTTTTCAACTCCCCCCTAAACAATAAGCATTGAACAAAATCACAGTTGATGAATTGGGTATTTTCCCAATGAAATGGGTCAAACCGAACCTTAATGTCAAAAATGCGGTTGCGTATGATGAGTGGACTGGCACTTAATTTGGATTGGCGCAGATCAAAATCGTTGAGAAATTCCATTTCTTCTGTGGTTGGTGAGTAGGACATGCCTCTGGCTCCTTTGCGCGTGGAAGATGAGTCTTTAGTATTGCAAGCAGTAAAAAAAAAGCTTGCTCCAACAGCGAGGCTGCATGCAATAAATTTTCTTCGGTTGGTCATCGTGTGATTTCCTCATTTATTTTTACTTTTACTACTTCGCTTCCACGTTGGAGCGGGGGAATATCGACCTGGAAAGGTTAACGACAACCAGTCCCAATCTGGCACTTCGGCCTTTTCATCAACGCAAGCCTTGATCTCATATCGGCCATCTTTTTTAAGGACTTCGATCCGAAAAATCCATGGATCATCAAAATTATACTGGCTGTAGAGTGGATTGGTCGCCAACGCATGGTTGAAATCAATTTGAGCGAATATTGGCGCGGCTAACCCATTAACTTTTTTGACGGCGGCAAGATCAAAAAAATCCCCATGGTTTGTGATCCACATGTCGTAAAAACAGGTAAGACCAGCAATAGGCACTGGCGCTATCATCGTAGTAAATTGCACGAATTTCTTAAGTGCGCCATCCCAAACATGAAACATCATCTTATCAACATACGCTGCCCCCTCCAACACTTCGCCGGCCCGCACCTGGTAATGTCCAAAATGCCCAGCATCCATACCAAATTTTGGCTCCCACCTGACCACTTCCTGTTTCGCCTGATTATTCACACAATCCAGCACCACACAAAAACGCGGTTTCGCCGCTTTGTACTTGCTGGCAATAACCCGTTGAAATTCCGATGCATCACGCACACTCACATCAATAATCGTGCCTGACGGCGGCGTCAGATTCCAACCATAAAGCTCTCCCTTAAAGTTCTGGATGCCAATCGGCCCGCCGCAGGACGACACCATGACTCGGGTAAGATTATCGCCACGATAATGAAAGTGCTTGTCATGAAATGCAACAGCGGCCGGATCATTTTTCTTGTATTCCGCTGGTTGATAGCCAATGGCGGTCATTGCGTTCATATTTCTATTATCCAAACGATACAAGGCACTTCGATGCGAATGCCCGGATACGGTGCAATGAATCGGGCCGTTTAACCTTGAGTACAGCCAATCACGCCCGGTGCTGAATGTTCCCTTCGTATAATTATTAAAAACAATATCATTGCCGGCAAAACCTTCCGTTTTTCGACTCAAGGGTACCGACAAATCATAATTAATTAGCGTGAAATGGCTAAACAACATGACCGTTTTTTCATAGGAGAGCGTACCTTCAATGATGCTTTTTTGCCCTTCGGTAAGCGCGGAATCGGCCCGTGGCAGCCCCATCACTGCACCCATTATTTTGTCCTTGATAGTATTTTTCGAGAACTCGTCTTCCCTGCCAAGGGCATCCCTGAGTTCGGGTATCGAGATATCCAATTTCACCATGCTCTCACTCGGGCCCCAGTCAAGCCCCACCATGACTTGATTTTTATAGTCAATCCGAAAATCAGCCAAAGGTGTCAGCAATGTAAAGAACCAATCAAATTGCGCAGGGGTAAAATTAAATGGCTTGGGGGTTTGTGCAAAAGTGGGGCCATAAATCAGGCAGGATTCATAGATGGTCAGATTGTGGTCGGACGGAATACCATCATTCATTTTCAAAAATCCAATATTATTCGGATCAGTGCTAAACCCCTGTTTTTCCAGTATGTCAGCAAGGGAATCCGTTTCCTCATGCTTCATTAATGCAGTAGCTTTTTTTGCAAGGTGTAAGCCTAGCAGCGGAGTGGTTGCCACCGGCGCAACTGCAAGCCCTATTGGTGCAAGCCCAAGCCCGATTGCCTCCCGATTGTTAAACGCACGAATGCCCGCCCGAAGCCGTGCAGGCATGATAATGGAATAGTCATCCACTTGAGCCGCAGCCTGCACCGCAACATTGCCGTTCGCGCGCGGCGAAATGCCAAACGGAATATCGTAGCCATCATGATTGCCAGTAATAATATAAACCGGCAATTTGAGTGTTTCGTAACTGTAACGCACCAAAGAAAATACCAACATATCATCAATACCGCGTGGATACAATTGGCCATTTTTAGCATTGGCCATCAAATCAAAGTATTTCCATTGATCCTTGGGCGTCGTGCTGCGTACCTCACGCGGGTCGAGATTGTGATTGAAATCCAATAGGTCACCAGTGAGAAATATCGCGTCTGCCCCCGCCTCTTTCATGTTGTCAAACAATTCCTTTAACGCAGTAAAGCAATTGGTCAGTTTTTGGCCTACTTTTTGAGAAACCCCTTCAACGATACAGGCGTCCGAGGCAGCCAAAGAAAATTGCCGACTATTGACATGCACATCCGAGAGATGGCCAATTTTCAGCGTATCTTTTTTCCCGATGGTGACCGGATGCCAAGCCTTTAAGCGATGACTAATGCCCGATTTTCCAGACGGAAATTTATCTGTTGCAGAATCGGTGACATCAAATTCATATAAATCTGGATAATGGGACATTTTTGCATATTTCTTCTGGCCTTCCAAAAAGTCATACACAAGTTTGTCCTGGTATTCCCAGTCATTCATTCCGGCCAGTGCTTTTTGCTTTTTATAGCCATCGGGCAAGCCTACCATCCATGCCAGTGTGACCAATTCACCGACTGCAGGTTTGTTGGGCAAGCTGTCAAGATCAATTTGAATTTGATAAACCCACGTCAACGGCACATTCGCCGCCGCCGGGTCCTTCGGATCAGGATGGATGGCCATTATGCTGTTGTAATGACCAATAGTGCTTCCCCGAATATTGGCAACGTGTGTGTGGCCAATATCGGAAAGCTCAAAATTGGTGCCACTTCTGAACTTACCCACACACCACACTTTAACGTGCTTGAAGGCAGTGCTGCATACTTTGCCATCGTTCCACAAACGGCCATCTTTTGTATCTTCTTTCGGCGCTTTGCCATCAATTGGATAAACCCGCAAATGCTTGTCAACATACATGTATCCCAATTGTGCTGGCTGAGGAAAGCCGACCCCTATTGGAACCGCAAAGTGTTCCCGCGATTTTGCTTCAGCCGCAATAAAAATATTCAGCTTTTTCTCTCCCGGCGGCAAAATTAACGGCGTACCTAAATTGGGAAAAAGTATCACCGCCCGGATCGCCGGGATATTTGTGCAATTGGTGCATGAAGGGACAACGGGTGTATTTTTGAATTCGATGGCTGCGCGTGTAGCAGCACGAGCTTTATCACCAAAATCGCCTTTGTATTTGTATTCGCCACTCATAAATCCAACTCCAGAATAAAATTTGACCTACTCAATAATTCTTGATAATGGGTATCTCTCAAATGCTTCATTTCATGCGCCGCATGGTTGCCGATATAATTCCACTCGTGATCGGCTACCTTCAGCACCAAATCAGAAAAACTCACCTCACCATCTTGAACACGTTGCTTTTCCAACCCGAAAATATCCAGGATATGCTGAAACTTCGGATGGATTTCAAAGGCCAGCGATAAAAACAACTGCAAATCAGCCAGTTCTGTCAAGCCATAACGCCGTGCCGCCCCAATCTGTTCCACAACCGCGTTGTACAAGGCATGCGGCAACCATTGCGCCAGGGTTTCGCTATCCATTTCTTCAATCAGCATGCTCACTAACAAGTCCGGCACGGCGGCCTCTGCCAACGCCGCTTGCGCCTTTTCCGAGATTTCGCATGTTTTCACACCCGCCGATTCTGCCAGATTGCCGCCCCGGCAACGCAGCAGATTCAACTTGCGGTCCCAAAACGCCCATTGCCCTATCGGGCCGAGCAAGGCTTTTTTGGTCTGGCTATCGAGGTGAATTAAAAATTCGGGCAACAAACGTGGATCATAATAGCGCACCAATACCTTCGTTTCATCAGCCAAAGTACCATTCAAATGCCCCGCTAAATGCTGCGCCAGTGGCTCCGGCTCCAGGGTAGAAGTGAGCCAGCTCACCGTCCAGCCATAAGACATCATTTGCAACAATACCCCCACAAGCGAATGACTGGCGCTGGCGTCGGCATCGAGTGAAATCAGCAAAGGGCCATAGGCGGCAATGGGCTGCTCCTGGGTTAAGGTAAATAAACTGATGTGGGGAATCGCAAGTCGTTGCTGCAACCATGCAAATCGTTCGCCACGAAACTGCTCAATTTGCGCGGCATCGGCCAATGCATAACGATGAATAGTACGACCAGCAGGCTGCAACGGCGCAAAAAACGCGTCGATAGCAAAAGCCAGCTTGGCACGTATGGCTGGCCAGTCGTCATTATTGAACATGCTGCCTCCGCATATTATGTCCTTGGGGTAAAGGGTGAACCTTGCTTGGCGGCCTTGAGAATGCAATCTTCGCAAATGGCCAGTTCGGCCACCGAAACATCCCAATTTTTAGGCCCCACCAAACTGTGCTTGGCCGCGTGCGAGTTAAAGCCCCCACCCGTGCCATATTCAATACCACCAGCGGTAAATTTGGAATAACTGCCCGCACCATTGATGACGATTTCTTCCTTGGCAGTTAAGGTGATTCGGTTGGCGTTGTGGGTAATATTGAATTTGGCGAAAAAATTGATGTTGGTGGACAAGGCTTGAATGTCGATATCCGCCCCGGCGGCTACCAGTTTCAGCCCCAGGTTTTGCACCAACAGCCGGAAGGTTTCGCGGATGGTAATAAACAGACTCTCACCACTGGCAATGGAAAGGCTTTTGCCGGTGGTGATGGCGGTATGCCCTTCGCTGGCAATATGGGTTGACTTTGCCGTGCTGGTTTCAATGCCAATCGGGCTGGCCAACACCAAATGCGCGTCGCTCAGCCCAGGGCAGGTGCCACCACTGCCTTTGATGCCCTCATTTTGCTCTTCCAGGTGCTCGGCAACCTCGCGCTGGTGTTCAATGCGCTCTTGCGCGCCGGCTTCTTCCCCCGCTATTGCTTGTTTTTTGTGCAAAGCATGTGCGCTTTGCAAGCGAGCCAGGGTTTCGCCCATGTCTTTGGCCTGGGAGGCCGCATTCAAACGCGCTTCCGTGGTGATGAGCATGCCTTGTGCTGCGCGCGCCACACCCCAGGCATTGGTGGTTAATTCCCAGCCTTGGCCGCGAAAATCCAGCCGCCCGGCGTTGTTGTTAATGCGGGTAATATGCCCGAGCGAGAGTTGGCTGCTTTGGTGATCACTCTTTAACTGCGCCTGAATTTTTTGGTCGGTATCATCCAAAATTAAATGATTGCTGCGGCCATTGCCGCTATTGCCCGCAGCGGGTTTGAGCTCCCGGCTACGCAAGCCCGTCAAGGCATACTGACCAGGCAAAGCCCAAGGTGGCATTTTGGCTGAATTGTAGACGCCACCCACAATAATGGGCCGATCCGGCGAGCCACCCAGCCATTGCACCATCACTTCCGAACCGATGCGCGGCACGGCAATGCTACCCAGTTCCGCCCCGGCCCACGGCGTGCCCACCCGTATCCAGGCAGAACTGCCGGAACCCTTGCCCTCTCTGTCCCAATGAAAACGTACTTTGACGCGGCCAAATTCGTCGGTAAAAATATTTTCGCCTGCAGGCCCTACGACCAGGGCGGTGTCTATCCCCATGATGTTGACGCCATGGCTGTTAAAACCGATGGCAGGCCGCCACGAGATTTTGCGCGGCACACAGGTGAATTCGTTTTCATACCAGGCATGACCGCCAGCCGCATTGAGATAGTTATTGTCGGCAACGTGCTTGGCCTCTATGATCAAGAAGTCGTCATCCAAGCTTTTGCTGGCAAAGGTTTGATCTGCCGAATCTTCTTTGAGTGAAAACCAACGCCCCGCCTGCGCTGCGCGATGGTTGCTGGTGGCCTGAAAGAGCTGGCTTTCACTATCAATTTGCTCCATGCGGTGCATCGCCATTTTTCCGCCAATGCCCGTATTTCTGAAGCCATACAGATCAAGGTAGTGATGAACTTCGGGCGCATAGACTGGCCCTTGCTCGTTGTCGCTGGAAATGGCGGCTTGTTCCGGCCGGGGGCGTTTAAAGTCAAAGCTCGACAGGGTGACTTTACCTGACACCAGTTTGCGCCTGGGTGACCAATTGGCGATTTTATCGTCTTTATTGGAGCCACCACTATGATGCCATGCAATGTCGCTGACGCCATCAATCGGTTTGGCGTTAAGCGAAGTGTCGCTGATGATGAGGGTATGGCCTTTGAGGGTGTGCTCATACCAGTAGTGCCAACCCATTTCTTCCCAACGCCGATGCAGGTAGTTGTAATCCGTTTCGTCATACTGGCAAGAAAAAGTGCGCTCGGGGTCGAAGGAATTAAAGCGGAATTCGTGGCGCGACAAACCCGTTTGGTTAAACAATTGTACGGTTTGATCCGAAATACTTAAATTGTGAAACAAAAAGTGGTTGCTGCGCAGATTGAGCAAGGCCAGCCACGGCCGCAACACCATTTGATAAACAATCATACTATTTTCCACGCGCAGCAAGCTAAATTCAAAGCAAATACCATTGAAGTAGCGCGGCTTGCCGCTCTCACGCATCAATTCGACGCACACCATGCGGCCTTGCACATCGATCAGTTCGATATTCGGGTCATCCGACAGCACGGTCACAACCCAGGTAAAATCTTTCGATACCTGCTCGTGGGCTTCCAAGTGGTTGACTAAAAAACCAGCCTTGGGTTCATCCCCGTTAGGGAAATACAGCCTTAACAAGCGCGGCGAGTCTCGCTTTAACAGGCTGCGGATGTGTTCGGTGGCATTGGTCATTTCCGCATCACTCCATCAATTTATTTTGTTTAAGGAAGTGCAATCGGTCCATTAAAACCCGTTTCAAAAGGTTTGCCGCAATAATAAAGCGCTGATTCGCCTCTTCTATTTGCGCCAGCGTCATTTTCATGCCGGTGTCGTCCACATCCCCCGGCAACAGATAGCTGTCGCCAATCATTGCAATACCCGCCCTGAATTTTTCAATGGCAATTTGAAAGTGTTGCGCGGCCAGCGCTTGTTCGCCTTCTTGCAAGCACTTTTCAGCATTTCGACCAATCATTTTTGTAGGCTCCTGTTTTCCGTGTTGATTGCGTATTGATTTTGGGCATCCACAAATCAAGGGCGAATAAGATCGAATACGCCATTTTCGCCCTGGTAGTAAGCGAGGTTCAATTTTTGCGACAAAGCAGCGGCGGCCGTTTGTGAGGCAGCAGCAAAATCAGCGCCCCCGCCAACCAAATTTTGCAGCAAGGCATTCGCCTCCTTGCCCAGGGCAGCAACATCCACATTTTTGGGCGTTTGATCGGTCTTGAGCGCCAAAAATTGGGCCGCGCCGCTTTGTGCAATGATGACATTGCTCAGCGGATTATTCACCAAAACACCCAAATCGGCACCACTCAAGGATACATTGGTATAGCCGCCTTCACTGGCGTCATAGGGGTGCGTATGAAAAATGCCCATCAGCGATTGCCCGGTCGGCAGTTCCAAATTGGGCCGAAACATGCCAGCCCCGCCAAGCACATCGGTATTAAACAGGCCGAGTTTTCCCATCATATCGGTAGCGAGTGTTCCACCACGCTCCTGGCTATTGCCATTGGGCAGGCTCTGAGCCCAAAGCGCTGAAAAAGCGGCTGAAGTGGCTTCGGAAAAGACGATTTTAGCAGGTGCCAGCGCAAGCGATGGCACTTGCAACAGATCGGTCGCCTTGGTTAGCGGCACCTGGACAAGTTCGCCGATCTTGCCCAGTGCGGGTATGACCCGGGTCGCCGCTTCAACCAGATTTCCAAGCCCGATTTTGCCGGACTGGGCCGCTTGCAGTGCCGCCGGAACCGCTCCGGCAAGGCCAGCAGGCATGACAGAGGAAACTGCGGACGAAATAGCAGATGAGATGGCCGAAGTTACCGCCGAAGTTACCGTAGAAGTTACCGTAGAAGATACGGCAGACGATACCGCAGAAGAAGCGGCGGAACTCCCTGATTTGTCATCTGCTGGCTTGGCCGCCTGTTTTGCGGCAGCGGGCGCGGCTTCAGCCAACGGTTTTACGTCGGGTATAACGGGCATGGTGACAGGGCTACTCTTGGGGCCAACAAAATTATGGTTGGTAGCATGGGAAACGTAGCTGCCCTTGGTGCCTTGCTCGATCCCGCCGGCACTATACTTGATATAACTGCCCGCGCCATTGATGACCACTTCTTCTTTTGCGGTCAAGGTGATCCGGTTGGCGGTATGGGTAATATTTAATTTTGCCAGCACATTGATACTTTTTTCCAGGGCCTGGATATCGATATCACTACTGGCGGAAACCAGTTTCATGCCCGCTTTTTGCACCAATATCCGGATGGTTTTGCGGATCGTGGCAAACAAGCTTTCACCGCTGGCAATGGATAAACTTTTGCCCGTGGTGAGTGCGGTATGCTCATCGCTTGAAATATGGGTTGATTTTTGGGTGGTGGTTTCTATCCCATCCGGGCTGGCCAGCACCAGGTGGGCCTTGCCCAGTTCGGGAAATTCGCCGCCACCGTCTTTGATGGCATCATGCTGATCAGACAGAATTTGCGCAACGGCGGCCTGATGCGCTTTCTCTTGCACCCCCAAGCCTTGCGCTGAATCGGCCTGCTCTTTATGCAAGGCATGCGCTTTGTCCAGCCGGGCAATGGTCTCACCCATATCCTTGGTGTGCGCACTGGCGTTAATGCGCGCCTCGGTGGTAATGAGCATGCCCTTGGCCGCGCGCGCCACACCCCACGCATTGGTGAGCAATTCCCACCCCTCACCACGAAAATCCTGCCGCCCGGCATTGCTGTCGATGCGGGTTATATGCCCCAGCGAGAGTTGGCTGCTTTGATGGTCGCTTTTTAACTGCGCCTGAATCTTTTCGTGGGTATCATCCAAAATAAGGTGATTGCTG
>JBKJLF010000895.1:0-12370 GCA_046597185.1 Burkholderiaceae bacterium
TTGTCGAAGTGCAATGCCCAAGCATGTTGTCCATCCACTTCAATGGGCTGTACCACTTGCTCAAAGAGCGCTTGCCCGATGGCGCAATCATGTGAAACCGTTTGGACGCGTAGCAAGCGTCGGTTGGCTGCAAAGCCTATTTGCCGTAAGACAGGCAAATTGCATAATAATTTGCCAATACCAAAGTCGCGCGTATTGTTGATCGTGGTTTCGGTGCGTAATGCGTGACCTTCTTTGTGATATTGCTTGATGTGGGAGCGTTTATAGTCAACATGTAGCGACGGAATCACGCCTTCGGTAATGACGCGAGTTCGAAATTGACCCGGAGTACGTTTGGTCACACGGCGATTAAAAATCAATTGCACATTATCGGGGCGGCCAATGTCGAGTGCTTCAAATGGAATGCCTTTTTGCGCCAATTGACACTTGAGCCATTCGTGTCCGTTGATGCAAAGCTTGGCATTATAGGGAAAGTAGGTGCAAAATTTCAGGAAAAAAGGGTCAAAGTCCTGATCAACGCAGTAAAAATAAAAATGATTGATCATTGCAGTTGAAGGCACCAGCCAAGGATAAGTGGCTCCACCGGGTGCTTTCCGGCATTCGGTGCGCAATACGGGGGATTTTTCCTGTGCCTTGCCGATATACAGCACACCTTCCGTACCTTCAAAAGACTTTAAATATTCTACCGGCACGTCATCCTTGCGCACCCCTTTGCAAAACGGCACGATGTCCACGTCTTCCTTTTCGGCAAAGCGCTTGATGTCTTCGACGAACCGTTTGCTGATCGGGTCCATCAGTACACTGGAGGCGAAACGATGCCCGAGGTGAAACCGGAAGAAGCTCGCAACCCCGCTCGCACGTTGCAATTGCGGCACGTACACATTGAGGTATATCCGATCTATGCATTCCAGTTCGAGACTGACATGATTTTTGATCACTTCTGCTGCCGTCAGTGGTATAGTCATGATTGGCTTCGGTTGTCATCGGCCCTTTGGGGCCATTTACCGCTTGCGGTCTATATATATCAGGAGAGTCGAGTCGCTTCGCCGACGCCTTTGTTCAACCGGAGCCACCTCACTTTTAATTCAGTATAGCCGCAATAATGGCGATGGCTGTATATACCTTGTCGGTCTGAGGTGAAACCTCGTTAGCAAATTCACCTGAAGCAATTGTTGTTTATCGCAATCATTTTCGGAACTGAACGGCGATTTTAGATGCACAAGTGAATAAATAGCACAAATTTTATCAAAAAAGAGCGGCCGCTTCCTCGTTTTTCTTCATTTTTTCTCAAAGAAATGGCTTTTGTTGTATTAATAAATAGTGCACAAACAAAATATTCCGCGCAGCAACAAAAGTTTCAATTCAAAAGACGGTCATGGCAGAGCGCGCTGTGCAGCTTTCGGGCGATGGGTTATGCTTGCAGTTTAATGGTAAAGTAAACCGTCATCAAATTTTACGCCCGGTATGATCATGAATAGCTCCCGCAAAAAATTACCTGTCGGCATTCAAAACCTGTCTGAAATCATTTTGGGCGGCCATTACTATGTCGATAAAACTGATTTGGCCTTGCAATTAATTGAGCGTAACAATTATGTTTTTCTCTCACGTCCCCGGCGTTTTGGCAAAAGCCTGCTGCTGGATACCTTGAAAGAGATATTTGAAGGCAACCAGGCTTTGTTTGCCGGGCTGGCGATTGAAACAAAATGGGATTGGTCGCAACGCTTCCCGGTGGTGCGCATTAACTTTGGCAGTGCATCCTTAAAAGACCCGGCAGACCTGGCGCGGCTGCTACACCAGCAATTGGAAAACCATGAGCGGCAATTTGACTTGCCCGCACGTTACCCGGACAACCGCAGTCGCTTTGGTGATTTGATCTTGCGCCTGCACCAGCAAAGCGGGCAAAAAGTGGTAGTGTTGATCGACGAGTATGACAAGCCGATTCTGGATAGAATTGAAGACCGCGCCATCGCCATCGCCATGCGCGAAGACCTGAAGGATTTGTATAGCGTCATCAAGGGGCAGGATGAGCATCTACGCTTTGCCATGCTAACAGGGGTCTCCAAATTCGCCAAAGTGAGTTTGTTTTCCGGCTTGAATAATCTCAACGACATCACGCTTGATGCTCGTTATTCTGCCATTTGCGGCTATACCGATGACGATATCGACACCGTCTTCGCGCCAGAACTGCCGGGGCTGGATCGGCAGGAAATCCGGCGTTGGTATAACGGTTACCGTTGGCGTGGGCAAGCCGTGTACAACCCGTTTGATGTGTTACTGCTGTTTGACAAGCGCGAATTTCGCCCGTTTTGGTTTGAAACCGGCGCGCCCACTTTTTTGATCAAGCTGATGGCGCAAAAAGGCTTTTTCACGCCCAAACTGGCCAACTTGCGCACCAGTACAGAACGCATTTCCACCTTTGATGTCGATTGCATTACCCCGGAAGCACTGCTGTTTCAGACCGGTTACCTGACCATTGTGCATAGCGAACAAGGCGTTTCGGGCAAATGGCGCTACACCCTGGGCTACCCCAATTGTGAGGTGACGATGAGTTTGAACGCCAGCCTGTTGGCGGCGTATACCTTTGATGCTGGCAGTAGTGAAGAAAACAGCAGCAGCCTGGAAGATTTGCTGCTGGCCAATGACGTGGCAGGTTTGCGCGCCCTGTTTCAGGCGTTTTTTGCGGGCATTCCCTACAACTGGCATGTGAATAACCCGATAGCCAATTACGAAGGGTACTATGCCAGCGTGTTTTACAGCTATTTCGCCGCGCTGGGGTTTGAAGTGCGGGTAGAAGACGCCACCAACCATGGCCGGATTGATATGGCGGTGAAACTGCCCGAGTGTATTTTTCTGTTTGAATTCAAGGTGGTGGAATTGCTGCCCGACGGGCGCGCTTTGCAGCAGTTGAAGAATAAGGCTTATGCCGATAAATATCGGGCGGATGGTTTGCCGATTGTGTTGGTGGGGGTGGAGTTTTCACGCGAGAGTAAAAATGTGATGGGGTTTGAGAGTGAGAATGCGTGAAGCTATCAATCAAGATAAATTGCTGCACTGGCTGATTATTGGTTGAAGCCGTTTTTGATTGCGTTTTTGATTGCGTTGTTGATTGCGTTGTTGATTGGATTGCCATGCCTCACTTTGAAATTTTCCGCGCCACGCCCAGCCACAGCCAACCCTTGGCGCGCATGCTGGAACTGTACCAGCATGACCTGTCCGATATTTGGGATCAAGACCTTGATGCCGCAGGCGAATTTGGCTATGACTTAAGCAAATATTGGCGTAAGCCAGCATGTGAAGCCCATATTTTTCTGGTGGCGGGCAAGTATGCAGGCTTTGCCTTGCTGGACGATTCAGTTCGTTTGGCGGGGGATCAAATCTGGCTGGCACAGTTTTTTGTGATGAAAAAATATCGCAAACAAGGTTTGGGTGCCTGGGCCGCCAAGCGTTTGTTTGAGCAAGTGCCGGGGCGTTGGGAAGTGGGACAAATGCCGGGCAATGACTCTGCAACCCGGTTTTGGCGGCGCGTGATTGGCGACTTTACCAAGGGCGAATTTGTTGAACATTGCCTTGACGATGCGCGTTGGCATGGGTATTTGCATTGCTTTGATAGTCCCGTTGGCAGGGTAGATGCAAGCGTACAGGATTTATTACATCAGGAGCAGATGCGATGAAAAGCATTGCGATAATTGGTTCCGGCATTGCCGGGTTGTTGGCCGCACATGGGTTATTGAAAGCGGGCATGGCGGTGACGCTGTATTCCGACCGCAGCGCAGAACAATGGCTAAACGAAAGCCGCCCAACGGGCACGGCTGCGCGCTTTGATTTGGCCATGTCTTACGAGCGTGAGCTGGGCTTGAATTTTTGGGAGCAGCAAGCCCCCAAGGGTGAAGGCATCGACCTGATCTTTTGCCCGACCCTGAAAAACCAGTTCATCAACTTAAAGGGGCGCTTTATAAAGCCGTTTTTAGCCATCGACGTGCGCTTGCAGTCGCATCGCTGGATGAATGAATTTGAAGCGCGCGGCGGTAAGTTGGTCATTGAAACGGTGACGCTGGCGCGGCTCGATCAAATCAGTGCCGGGCATGATCTCACCATCGTGGCCGCGGGGCGCGCCGACATATGCAATGTGTTTGAACCTGACGCCAGCCGTAGCGTGCATACTCAACCTGCGCGCAAGCTGGCCATGATGGTGACCACAGGCGGCAAACCGGGGTTTGATGGACTGCCTTTTACCCCGGTGAAATTTAATCTGACGGCTACCGAGGGCGAAGCGTTTTGGGTGCCTTACTTTCATAAAGACGCAGGCCCGAGCTGGAACATGATCTTTGAAGCCAAACCGGGCAGCAAAATTGATCGTTTTGATGGCGCAAAAAGTGGTGACGATGTGCTGGCGATTGGTAAACAAATCATCAAAGAAATATTCCCTTGGGATTATGCCTGGGCCAAAAACATGCAATTGGCCGACCCCAACGGCTGGCTGGTGGGCAGCTTTACGCCCACGGTGCGCCGTGCACTGGGGCGCTTGCCTTCCGGGCGGGTGGTGATGGCGCTGGGCGACACCCGCATTGCGCATGATCCGGTGGCGGGGCAGGGGGCCAATACCGGGCAAAAGATGGCGCGCCATTTGGTTGAGCAAATTGTGGCACACGGCGATGCGGCGTTTGATCAAGCGTGGATTGAGCAGGTAGGGGAAGACTTTTACCAGCAGCATGGGCGCTTTAGCTATGGCTTTACCAATACCTTGTTGCAACCCCTGACCCCCGCCGGGCAAGAGCTATTGATTGCGCAATACGGCAGCACGGGTCTGCTTGACGATCACTCCGGCAAGCAAGCGGTAGCTGATGCGTTTTGCGCCAACTTTAATGATCCGCGTTATATCAGCGACTTATTCCACGATGTGGCGGCGACGCGCGCATTCATTAGCAAAACCACGGGCCGTTCCTGGCTGTGGGGTGCGGTGGCGGGGCGGGCGGCGGTGATTAAAAATCAAATTCGGCAAAAAATCAATGCGCCTGTTTGGCCGGAGTAGGTGCGGGGCTGTTTGGTGGTAAAGTTAACGCAATCGTGTTTTATTCCAAGTCTTGTCATGAACCCTGTACCCAAAAAACTGCCCATTGGCATCCAAAGTTTCGCAAAAATCCGCGAAGGCGGGTTTTACTATGTCAATAAAACCGCGTTCGCGCTGCGTTTGGTCAATTCTGCCGGGTATTTCTTTTTATCGCGGCCACGTCGCTTTGGCAAAAGCCTGTTTCTGGATACGCTGAAGGAATTGTTTGAAGGCAATCAGGCGCTGTTTGCGGGTTTGGCGATTCATGATCATTGGGATGGGTCGCAGCGCTTTCCTGTGTTGCGTCTGAGTTTTGGCGGTGGCGTGGTGGAAGACAAGGCTGGTTTGCGCCAAGTGGTGAGCCAGCAACTGGAAGAGCATGAACGAAGGTTTGGCTTGCCTGCGCGCATGTCCGTTTCGCCATGCTCACGGGGGGGACCAAATTTAGCAAGGTCAGCCTGTTTTCCGGCTTGAATAATCTGGAAGACATTACGCTGGACCCGCGTTATTCGGCGCTGTGCGGGTATACCGATGTGGATCTCGATACCGTGTTTGCGCCGGAGCTGGGTGGCTTGGATCGGGCGCGGATGCGGAGTTTTCGCGTGAGCGCATGAATGTGGTGGGGTTTGAGTGGGAAGGGCAATAAACCTGGCTAAGGCATGGCGAAGCAATCCTGCAACACCAACGATGAATTCTCACTTTGCATAAAAAGGATAGAAATCATGTTAAACTCGATTTTTCGCGTAGTTTTCTCCGAAAATTGCCTAAATACACGATTGAAAACCTATGATTATCGATTTTACGATCCAAAATTTTCGCTCTCTCAAAATTGAGCAAACTCTTAGCTTGCATGTGGCAAACGCCGGCCAGCATTTGGCGCAGCACGTCGCTTATCCGGCAGGTGACAAAATTGGCGTATTGCGTTCTACAGGCATTTATGGGGCGAATGCCTCGGGCAAGTCCAATATTTTGAGGGCATTTGAAGCTTTAGGGTTTATTGCCTGTGGCTCTGGGGATTTAAAGGATGGCGCAGAAATTCCCTGCTATGAACCGTATCGCTTGTCCAGCACAACAAAGGAATCGCCAGTTAAATTTGAGATTGAGTTTTTTAATACAGACAATATTCGCTATTTTTATTCAGTTTCATTCACGCAAGATGAAATTGTTGAGGAAATTTTGGATTATTACCCAAGTCGGCAAAAAGCAAATTTATTTACCCGCAAGCAGGACGATACCTGGGAAACAATCAGTTTTGGTGGCCGATATAAAGGTGGGACCAAGCGTATTCCATTTTTTAAAAACAATAGCTATTTATCGAAAGCGGGTGAAAATGCCGGGGCGTCAGATTTGATTCGATCTGTGTATAAATATTTGGCGAGTAATTTGGGTGTTCTTTCCCCTGGTCAAAAAGTATTCCATGCAGATTTATTTTTAAATGGGCCAATGGTTGCACAAACGGCGAAGTTCTTGTCCTATGTTGATACGGGTATTTCTGATATTAAGACGCGCATCAAGGAAGCGACAATTTCTGCCGCCAAACTTGAAAAAATTCCCGAAACAATGCGTAAGTTTCTTGAGGCGATAGATACAGAAGAATTTCTGTTCTCGCATAGTTCAGAAGACGGGCTTGTTGAATTATTTGAAGAGGAGATGGAATCTGCTGGTACACAAAAACTGTTTAATATTATTCCAATGTTGATGACAGCCTTTGAGAACGGGGAGGTATTGATTTTGGATGAAATCGACCACAGTTTGCACCCGCATATCGCAGAAATGGTCATCAAGTTGTTCAATGATCCAACCATTAACACAAACCATGCGCAGCTTATTTTTTCGACCCACAATACCAGCCTGATGTCGCCAGATAATTTGCGCAGGGATCAAATTTGGTTCACACAAAAAAATGCAGGTGCGACATTACTCTATTCACTGGATCAATATGATAAAAGCAAGGTAAAGACGAATAGCCCATTCCCGGCTTGGTACAATGATGGTCGTTTTGGTGCCGTTCCTATTATCGCTTATCTTTCAATTGGTAATTTGGTAAGGCCCAAACAAGCGCTTGCGGCTCCTGCTAGCCAAGGCCAAGCTGAAGAGGATATGCATGATGCCTAAAAAGAAGCCGAAGTCGGTATTGCAACCTAAGAAATTCCTGCATATCTATTGTGAAGGGGAAAAGACTGAACCCAATTATTTTAAAGCCTACATCGCGCTCAAATTTCCTGGCGATCAAGGGCGCAAAGTAGTGATGGTTGAAAAAACCAAAAAGAATACGCCTGTTCAGTTGGTGGATGTCGCCGTGGCAGCAAAAGATAACCCTGTCAATTTGAAGGGCGATGAATTTTGGGTGGTCTATGATCGGGAGGCAAAAGCGAAATATTCTGATGACCTGCATGCCAATGCCAGAAAAAAAGCGGATGATAATGGCGTCCATGTCGCGCTTTCCAATGTGTGTTTTGAGCTTTGGCTGCTGCTACATTGCCAACAATGCACCGCACCGTATCAGTCTTGCGATGATTTGTTGGCAAATAGTCCTTTGAAGGCAAAATTGAAGGAAATCGGTATTGATAATTACGAAAAAGGGCAAGCAACGATTTCTTCAGAATTAGTCGGCAAGCATGAGCAAGCCAGAGAAAATGCGGTAAAAATGAATCAAAACACGCTAACATCGGCTCCCGCCAATATTGATCAACCCCACTTGCTCAACTCGTATACCGATGTGCATTTATTACTGGATGCAATGGACGCTTTCAAGTCATAGTTTTTGCACGTAGTAAGGTTTGTTGGGTTGTGGGGGGCTTGCCCGAAGGCAGCAAGCACAACCAATGCAAATTTACCACGAATTCTCCCCCTCAATACCCAATATACCCGGATTGCACTTGACAGCCATAATTGCATGATATTTAATACTCATCCTGTTCCGTTTCTGGTTTTACAGTAATCACGCAAACGGCAATCCACTATTCTGTTTCCTTATCAGGAGAAGTTCATGCGTCAATTTTCTACCTTTAGTGCGGCCGTGTTGGCTGCTGTGTTGAGTTTTTCCAGCAATGCCGTGTTGGCTGATGCGGCCAAGCCCAAAGTGGCTTTGGTGATGAAATCGCTGGCCAATGAATTTTTCCAAACCATGGAAAACGGTGCCAAAGAGCACCAAAAAAATAGTGCCGGCAAATATGAACTCATCGCCAACGGCATTAAAGATGAAAGCGATACCGCCGCCCAAATCAAAATCGTGGAACAAATGATTGTCTCCAAAGTGGACGCCATCGTCATCGCGCCCGCCGACTCCAAAGCCCTGATCGCGGTCACCAAAAAAGCCATGGACGCGGGTATCGTGGTCATCAATATCGACAATAAATTCGACGACGCAGCGCTTAAAGCCAAAGGCATTGCCGTACCTTTCGTTGGCCCGGACAACCGCAAAGGCGCGTTGAAAGTGGGTGAAGTGCTGGCCAAGAAACTGGCTAAAGGCGATAAAGTGGGCATCATCGAAGGCGTTTCCACCAGTTTTAACGCCAAACAACGTACCGCCGGCTTCGAAGATGCGATGAAAGCGGCTGGCATCAAAATGATTCCGGTGCAATCGGGTGAATGGGAAATCGATAAAGCCAGCAAAGTGGCCTCGGCCATGCTGTCAGAAAATCCTGACCTGAAAGCCTTGTTGGCCGGTAACGATAATATGGCCATCGGCGCGGTTGCTGCCATCAAATCGGCTGGCAAAGCCGGTAAAGTCATGGTGGTGGGCTTTGATAATATCTCCGCCATCGTGCCGATGTTGAAAGATGGCCGCGTTTTGGCGACAGCCGATCAACACGCCGATAAACTGGCGATTTTCGGCATCGAAAATGCAATCAAAGGCTTGAAAGACAAAGCTTCCCTGAAAACCGCTGTGGTGGAAACCCCGGTTGATCTGGTGGTTGGCGGTAAATAATTTGTCAGTGGCTATATGAAATCAGTCAAAGGGCACGGCCTTTTGGCTGATTTTGATTTTTAAGGTGGTGCATCGTGGCTTTACTTCAAATCGATGGCTTATGCATGAGCTATGCCGGCCCGGTCTTACAAGACGTAAATCTGACTCTGGACAAGGGTGAGGTGAGGGTGTTGGCGGGTGAAAACGGTGCGGGCAAAAGTACGCTCTCCAAAATTATCTGCGGCTTGGTCACGCCCAAGGCCGGACGCATGCGCTTGAACGGCGCGCCCTATGCGCCCACCAACCGCCAACAGGCCGAAAGCCTGGGCGTGCGCATCGTGATGCAAGAACTCAATCTGGTCAATACCCTCAGCATTGCCGAAAACCTGTGCCTGCGCGCCTTGCCGCAACGCTTTGGTTTTATCGAACGCAAAAAAATGCAAACCCTGGCCCTGGGCATGATGGCGCGGGTGGGTTTGGGTGGCTTGAATCCGGCAACCCTGGTTGGCGAGTTGGGCGTGGGGCAGCGCCAAATGATTGAAATTGCCGCCAATATTGGCGGCACGGGTGATGGTGGTGGCGAGGGTGGCGATGGTGGCGCGGCCTGCAAACTCCTGATTCTGGATGAACCCACCGCCATGCTGACGGATCGCGAAGTCGATTTATTGTTCAGCCAAATCGCCGCCATGAAACAAGCCGGCGTGGGCATTTTATATATCTCACACCGGCTGGATGAAACCCGGCGCATTGCCGATTCGATTTCGGTGCTGCGTGACGGTCTGGTGGTGGGCACCCATGCGGCCAGTCAAATCACCATTCCCGAAGTGGTCACGCTGATGGTGGGGCGCGAAGTGGGGGAGCGCCTGGAGCGGCCACCAGTCAACCCGTCGGCCAAAGCGGTTTCACTGAAAGTGGAAAACCTGTGCCGCGCTGATGCGGTGAAAAACGTCAGCTTTGAAGTCAAAGGTGGCGAAATTTACGGCATCGCCGGGCTGGTTGGCTCGGGCCGTAGCGAAACCCTGCGCCTGATCTACGGTGCCGATCAGCGCGACAGTGGGCAAATTTGGGTCTCGGGCAAGTTGTGCCAGATCAACAATCCACAACAGGCGGTGCAACACAGCATTGCCATGGTGTCAGAAGACCGTAAAGAACAAGGTTTATTATTGCCGCAATCGGTACGGGTCAATACCACCCTCGCTGGCATCGCGCAAGTGGCGCGCGCGGGTTGGCTCAAGCTGCAGCAAGAAAGCGACGTGGCCCAGCGCATCGGGCAATTGATGGCCTTGCGCGCGCACTCGGTGGAGCAGGCGGTGGGCGAACTGTCGGGCGGCAATCAGCAAAAAGTGGCCATCGGGCGCTGGCTTCATCGGGAATGCGATGTCATGCTGTTTGATGAACCCACGCGCGGCATCGATGTCGGAGCCAAGTTTGAAATCTATAAATTAATGGCCGATTTGGCCGCGCAGGGCAAGGCGCTGGTGGTGGTGTCGTCGGATTTGATTGAATTGCTCTTGCTTAGTGACCGCATAGGCGTGATGAGCGCGGGCCAGTTGGTGCGCAGCTTTAGCCGCGCCGAAGCGACCCAGGATGCGATTTTGCAGGCGGCTTTCAGTGGCTATGTCAGCGCGCTGCCAAGCGCAGCTTAGGCCCCGGATAAAACAAATAAAACAAATAAAACAGCTAACGTAGATAAAACAGATAAAGGACAGAATGAATCCAGCTCAATCACAAACTGGCGCGGCGCTGATTTGGCAGCGCCTCAAACCGTATTTGGGATTAATCACGGTGTTGCTCGGCATGGTGCTGTTGTTTGGCATGTTGAGCCAGTATTTTTTTAGCATGAACACCTTTAGCACCATCGCCAACCAAATTCCTGCGCTCACCGTCATGGCGGTGGGCATGACGTATGTGATGATTATTGGCGGCATCGATTTATCGGTCGGCTCGGTCTTGGCACTGTGCGGCGGCGTGCTCAGTCTGGCCATGGTGGATTGGCACTGGAACTTTGCCGCCGCTGCCCTGCTGGCGCTGGCTTTGGGTTGCCTGTGCGGCATGATCAATGGGCTGGTTTCGGTGTTATGGTCGGTGCCTTCGTTCATCGTTACGCTGGGCATGCTCGAAATCGCGCGCGGTTCGGCTTATCTGGTGACCAATTCACGCACCAAATATGTGGGCGAAGCGGTGGCGTTTTTAAATGCCCCGGTTTTTATGGGTATTTCGCCAGCTTTTTTGGTGGCGATTGTGGTGGTGGTGCTGGGCCAGATCGTACTCAGTTACACCGTGTTCGGGCGCTATATGATCGGCATTGGCACCAATGAAGAGGCGATGCGGTTGGCGGGGGTGCGGATTCGTCCGACCAAGACGGCGGTGTTTTCCTTGCTCGGGTTGCTGGCGGCGATGGCGTCGAGTTTTCAGGTGGCGCGGCTGGAAGCGGCGGACCCCAATTCCGCCGCCGGCATGGAATTGCAAGTGATTGCCGCCGTGGTGATTGGCGGCACCAGCCTGATGGGTGGGCGTGGTTCGGTGGTGAATACCTTTATCGGGGTGTTGATTATTTCGGTACTGGAAGCGGGTTTGGCGCAAGTGGGCGCATCCGACCCCACTAAGCGCATCATTACTGGCTTGGTGATTGTGGTGGCGGTGATTATCGATATGTATCGTAATCGTAAAAAAGCAGGAGCGCATGTATGAACATCGATAAGAATGCCAGTATGGGCACCGATATGCGTCATCCCACTACGCCCGGAACCAATGCACTCGGGATGGATGCGCCCAAAATCGTCATATTGGGCAGCATCAATATGGATCTGGTATTTCGCACGCCGCGTATGCCTTTGCCGGGCGAAACCTTGAGCGGTCATCAATTTTTACAGGTGGCGGGCGGCAAGGGCGCAAATCAGGCGGTGGCCGCCGCGCGCCAGGGTGGGCAAGTGCGCTTGCTGGCGCGCGTGGGGCAAGATACCATGGGCCAAACCATTCAGGCGGCGCTAGCGCAGGACGGTATCGATATTTCAGCCGTCCACAACGTGGCGGGGGTGGCGACGGGCGTGGCGGGTATTTTGGTCGATGATTCGGGGCAAAATTCCATCGTGCTGGCGGCTGGGGCTAATGCTTGCATGGGCGTGGCCGAGGTTGACGCACAAGCCGATGCCATCACCCATGCTGACTTTTTGGTGGCGCAGTTGGAAACGCCGCTGGTCGGTGTCAGCCATGCGATTGGTTTGGCCCATGCGGCTGGGGTGGCGGTGATTTTTAACCCAACCCCGATGCAACCCCTGCCTGATGCCTTGCTGGCGCAAGTGGATTATTTGATTCTCAATGAAACCGAAGCCGGGCAATTGAGCGGCATTGCGGTGCAAGACAGCACGACGGCCACGCTGGCGGCACAAACGTTGCTTGAGCGTGGCGTGGCC
>JBKJLF010000246.1:0-12365 GCA_046597185.1 Burkholderiaceae bacterium
CGCCAAGGCAGTTGGTCTCGGCTACCCAGTCAAGCTGATTGGGGCCGAACCTGATTTGCTCGCGCTCAGGCGGGATGCAAATTATTTGAAACACTAATGCCAACGATCAGGAGATGATGATGATTGCTTATACCTATACGATAACGATTCCCACGGGATCACCACCCTTGCCATCAACGCCAACATGTAGCAATGCTGCGTTGGGCGTTTTTATTGATAAAAATAGTAAGGGCCACCCACCAGTGAATACGACGACGCTGAAGCGGCAGTTTTCTGAGGGTGATACCTTCAACTTTGCTATTTCCAATTTGCAAACGCAACAAACTGCAAGTGTTAAAATGCACTATGATCTTAAAGGCGCTGGCGTATTCCCATTTACTTCCTCTATCCCTGTTTCTAGTGGCATGGTTGTTTATAGCAATTCAAACCCGCCAGTGAACCTAAGCTTTATGGTAGACACATCGCACAATTCAACAATGTCTATATGGTTTGTAATTACCCTCGATAACGGCAATACCTACTATGTTGCAGACCCCGAGGTGCAAACCGGCACCGGATCAGCTTAGTTTTTCAATGCAGGATAGCTTGAGCAGGCTGCCCACTTCATTCGTCAGGGGATGTTTGAAGTGGGCAATCCGGTGGGCAATCCGTTTACTAGGCCAAGCACATGCCGCCGCAACGCCTCGGCGGGCGTTTTTAAACGCGCCGCGCAATCGTCCACATCGCCGCCGCATTGCGCCAAGGCTTGAACAATTTCTTCTTTTGCGATCTGGTCGGCACGGCGAATTTGTGAATGCGTTTCCAACAGTTTATACATCGATGGGCGCGACACGCCCAAGGTTTGCGCCGCCCCCTGAATATACCAATCATTGGCCGCCATCGCCGCCAATACTTCCTGCTCGTTGATGTCGGTGAGTCTTTTGCGGCGCGCTGCAACGCCACCACCCATTGGCATGGCCGCTGCTCTGCTTGCCGCGCTGCTGGTAACGCGCTGTGGGGCGAGATCGACCAAGCTCTCAAACAGGGGCGTTTCGCCCTGTTGCAACGCCAACAAAGTACGCTTGAAAACATGCGCCAACTGCCGAATATTACCGGGCCAATCGTAGTTAAGAAAGCGGCTGATCAAGGCGGTGGGTATATTGATGTTGGCACTTCCGTTCTGTTTGTTGGTCTGTTGTAGATGGATTAGCAACACACCAATGTCTTCACGCCGCGCCCGCAATGGCGGAATAGCGATGATAAAACTTTCCAAACGGCGCAACAGCGCTTGATTGAAGCCACCGCTGTATAAATCCTGGTCGGTAGCGGTGATCAGACGCGCAGAACTACGCAAATCGCGCTCCGCGCCAAGTGGGCGATAGTCGCCAGTTTCCAGTACCCGCAGCAACATTGGCTGCACCGCAAGCGGGGTATTGCCAACCTCATCAAGGAACAGCGTTGCATTTTGCGCCTGCCCGAACAAACCAGTGCGGGTGCTTTGCGCCCCCGTATACGCGCCCCTCACCGCACCAAACAAATCGGCTGCCGCCAGCGATTCATTGAGTGCTGCCATATTTACAGATACCAGCGGCGCAGCGGCGCGCCCGCTCAAGGCATGAATGCCGCGCGCAGCCACCTCTTTACCGGTACCGGTTTCGCCCAACAACAACACGGTGAAGTCAGTTGCAGCGGCTTGCCGGATCAGCTCACGGGTTTTAATCGCGGCTTCGCCCACGCCCAACAAGCCCTCGACCGGATTGTGTTTTGGCAGGCAGCGCATCCAATGCAGGCAGAGCAGCACCGTGCGCCCGAGACCCAACACAACCCCCGCATCGATCTGCGCACTACTTATATGCGCCGTGTTATTCATTTCTACGCCGTTGATTTCCACCACCATACGGCTAGCTGGCGGCGTAATGCTGATGCCATCATCGGCATTACGCACAATAACAACCGGCTCACGCGAAATGCCGCTATAACCGAGGCCCACGCCCGCACTGCCCGCGCTTTGAAACAGCGGCAGATAACGCGACAACGCGAGGGTGTTATCGCTAGCAATACATTGCTCACCAATACGCGCCCGATCAGGATGCCAGGCGATGGTAACGGCGAGCAAAGGCCGGGCCGAAGCGGCCAACGCAGAAAGCGGCGAAGTGAGCGTGAGATCGGAATCGTTCATGATTTGGCGGGGTTTGGTTAGTGTAAAAAACCAATGTAAAGCAAGGCTGTTGACATGTCAACTGACACGCTATTGACACGTCATAGAGCCGCTTGGGGCGAAATGGCGGTGAAAGAGGTGATTTTGGGCTGGCACGGTGCTTGCTCATAACATTGGGACAGTCGGTTTTCACACTGCTTGCAGATTAAACTGGTTGTTTCATTGAAGTACTAATAGGGCCAGACGCCGTTTTCAGGTTTTAGGCAACAACCTATGTCCCCTATTATTAGTAAAAAACGGGTGTGATCTCGCAATGGCATACTTGCTAGAGCAGAATCCGAAAATTCTTACGTGCAACAATAACTAATGAAAGAAAATCATGACTATAGCTCCTAATCAATGTAAAGTCTTTATCCAGACTTGGGTCGATGTTAATGCGCTACAACAAGGCTCGACCCAGGGCTGCTATGCTGTCAGCAACCGCAGTCAGCAGTCAACTGGCGAAGGCACGGCCAACCTAACAACCAATGTCGTCACCGGCAGCAAAGTGTGCTGGTCGGTGGTGCCAATCGACCCCCAATACACCGGCGACTTTACGATCACTGCCGTGGGTGTCGAATCGGGTTGGAACCAGCCACCAGGACCAGTGTCCGGCTCTCCGAATATGTTTACTGGGCAACTTGAAACGAGCACTGTCGGCGGCTCAGTCAACTCGAATATTCAGTTCTCTTACAATAACGGAAGCAACTCGTTTACAGGGACACTACCAGTCACCATCACTCCGATCGCTTAATTTCTCAGAAAAACTCTGTACTCAATTTTATAAAGGCACATCATGAACAAGAAACTAAATTCGGCGTTTAGCTCCAGTGGGGTGATTCCAAATACCGTCATCAATATTGCAGTCGATACCGCCTATCTGTACAGCCAGACCTCTGGCCAGTACGCTGGTACAGGCGTATATATGATGGACAATAATCTCTCGGGTGGCAGCACGGGCGAAGGCGGCTTGGAACTAAGCTCATTTGTAACGGCTGGCTTCGGAGTCGGCTTCAACGTGTTCCCTATCGATGAAGCAGGAAGCCAAGGCGATACCGTCGAGATTGTGGGCTTTGAAATATCCTGCGGCACCAATATTTTCGGCAACTTCGGTTATCCGGCCCAGCAACCTCCCGCGGCTTCCTATCAGTGGTTGGGCACCGCCATGACCCAAGGCAACTGCACATACCAGATTAAGATTGGCGTTTCGGTTGGCGGCGCGCCAACAAAATATTTCTGGTGGGATCCGTTCCTGACCTGCACAGCCTAATTAACCGTCTTGTCGTTAGGATAATAAGGCCAGTGTCAAATTGATTTTCAATTGGCACTGACCCTTCACTATTCTTGGTACGGTGCTTGGCTCACAGGCAAAAATCAGACTATGGCAAAAGCCTACCAATCCGATGCCTATACGATGGCACAGGCCCATAGCCGTGGCTGCAATATATGTTTGGTCAAGCGCTTATCTACACTGGCGGCCACTGCCTTGCGGTAAAGGCAAATAGAGGGCGAGTAGGCCAACGGAACTTCCCCGCCAGCCCCTCACAGAACCGGACGTGAAGCTCTCGCTTCATCCGGCTCTTGTTATTCAGCCATTTTTTTCCATTCCAGAACCCCCAATGCGCAAATAATTCTGAACATCGCATTTTTACCCCTCCGATCCATCTCACCGCTCGCCTGAAGTGCCCCGCATATTTGCGGTATTTGGCCCACGCTGGTGTGATCCCATGCCTTGATGCGGGCGTGGTGGTGGGTAAATGCAATTGGCTGCCATTAAGGCAGTACAGCACCGTTCTGTTGGTACTGGTCGGTTGCGCACAATCCAGTACCCGAATGCATGGATTCTGTTCTACGGGTTAACCCGCTTGTGCGCCATTGTTCCGCATGATCACGCCATTGGGCTGCTGTGAGTTTTGCGAATTGGTGAAGACATGATGACTCCCTTGGTTGGAAGGCGGCAGTTTGCTCGCGTGGGGCACAGAATGGAAGGTGGGCGGCTGGACGCTTATCGTGTAAAGATGGGATGTAAAGGACAGTCGTTGACATGGCAATTTACATGCTATTTACACGTCGTTGCGTCGCTTGGGCCGGAAAAGGCCGCGTAACAAGCGATTTAGGGCTGGCACGGCGCTTGCTGATAGCAATGGGACAGTCGGTTTTCACACTGCTTGCAGATTAAACTGATTGTTGCATTGGAATAATAATCGGGCTAGGCGGGGTTTTCAGGTTTTAGGCTACCACCTATAGATTAATAGTGAGCTGTCCCCTTTTATTCCATACAATCATTCAAAAAGATGGGCCGCTATTTTTTGAATGACCACCAAAGCGGTCTAAATTATCAAGGAGATTTATCATGACAGACTGTACCTGCAAAAATCAAAGCAATCAAACCGCCGTAGCACATGTGCCGAATTTTACAGTGGTGGGATTTAACGCACAAAGCCAAGCTTCCGCTCCCTTACTAAATCCGGCAGTCCTTGAAGGTGTTGAAGCACTCGCTTTGTCTGTTTGCGTTTCTGCCTCATACAACCCCGCTAATAACCAGATTTGTTTCAGTATACCAATTTATGGTAGCTATTGCGTTGCTTCACCGATTGGTATTCCGGTCGGCGGCGTGTTAAAGGTTTGTGCGCAAACTTGCGGTTCAATTTTCCCCACCGGATTAAAAGCCACTGTTTACCTAAATAACAATGTAATTTATACTTATAATATTTTTGGCTCTTGTTAATATTGAATATTGAATAACTGAGGTCGGAGTAAAGTTAATTTAATTGATTTTTGAATTTACCCTGACCCCAGCTATTCACAATGCGGCTTGTTGCAAATAGGGGTCGAGTAGGCCAACGGACCTTCCCCGCCAGCCTCTCACAGAACCGGACATGAAGCTCTCGCTTCATCCGGCTCTTGTTATTCAGCCATTTTTTTCCATTCCAGAACTTGATGTCCAAATCAATCACCCAGTCGTATTTCCAGCAGTTCGCTCTGGCTTGCTGCACCGCATCGTGTGCCTATCTTCCTGGCCGATAGCCAAACGAGGATGGATGAAATTGCCGAAAAAGCGAAAAAGCAGCGAAAAAGGGGTCAGGTTACTTATTCAAATAACTTTAGAACAAATTGGGGCAGTCCTGAACAAATAGGGTCAGTCCTTGTCTTTTGCCTGATCCCAGTTACGACAAATAGGACAAATAGGGTCAGTCCTTGTCTTTCTAAATGCCAGGGACAAATAGGGTCAGTCCTTGTCTTTCTAAATGCCAGCGTTGCCAGGGCGGGCAAAGCCCTCATAAAAACGACGGCGGATTCCGAAAAGCCTTAAGAGTAGGAATGGAAATAATTTTAGGAGAAATTTATTATGTCAACCCCTATTTTAGATAAAGACGCTGTAGCCAAAATTGTTGGTGCCTCGTCGCAATCCCAGACGGCGACGGCGACGTACCCAATAACTGTGACAATCTATGAACGATTTGGTTATGCTTGGATCAGTTGGAGTCTTGATCCTAATTACGCAATTGGCGAGAATGATTGCGTACTGGCAATACAAGTGGGCACAAATCCGCCAGTACATTCAAATTATCCGGTGAACGTCCCTGTTGGTGCTGTACAGACAACTCAGCTCTGGGGCAGTGGATTATGTGCTGGATATTTTTCACATGATTTCCCTACAAATCAATGGAAACGACTCGTTACTACACCGTCAACCTAATAGACGTGTAATTTTGCGCCCCATGTTAGGTTGTAATATGGGGCACCATATTATTTTCGCCACCGTCTTCTGTCGCCGTTTTGTTGTATTCTTTCCGTCATTGCCATCCACCGGCAAGCACGAACAACCCACCTGATTCATGCCGAAATCTAGGCATCCAATTTAACCCCGGCAAAGACGTTCAAAGAGTACGAGCCTGGAGGACAAATAGGACAGGACAAAGGACAGGGACAAATAGAGGGCCAAATAGGTCAAGCCTTGTCTTTTGCCTGCCTTTCATTTCCCTTTTGCCAGCCATAGCTTTTACGCACCCTGCGCCATGCAGAACGAGGTGGCAATGACTATCCATTAGATAACAAACCACGACCGATGCTTGAAAACGATCCAGCGTTTGCGCCAGAATGATCAAGAAGCGCTGGCGGTCTTCATCGTCAACAAAAATGGCGTCCCTCCGATTTCCACGTGATGTGATGTGGTAAATCGCGTCCGGGAGTTCAAAGCGTAGTGGGCGGGTCATGGGGGGAGGTGATGATAAATCATGGGAAGGCAAAAGGCAAGGACTGACCGTATTCGACAGACCCTATTCGACACCGACAATCGGAAATAAGCTTCGGCATTTTCAAAAAAAACAGCTACAATGGTATAAGTTCATATACACTAAAACGTGGCGCTGGGATTAAACATCATGCGTAAGAAGATTGTTCGGATGGGGTCTGCGTTGGGGGATATGCGCGAATTTCCATTGGTTGCAAGGAAAGATTGTGGCGATGAACTGGCCTTAGTGCAAGCGGGGGAGATGCCCAACAATTGGAAGCCATTTGAAGACATCGGCCCCGGCACGAAGGAAATCTGGGTAAAGGAACGAGATGGCATCTATCGCGTCATGTACGTTGCCAAATTCGCCGAAGCGGTGTACGTGTTGCATTGCTTTCAAAAGAAAACCCAGGCAACCTCGTTGCACGATAAAAATCTGGCGATTGCGCGTTATAAAAATGTCCTCAAGGAGCGCCAGACTTTGCCGCCCGCTGGCGATATTGAAAATGAAAAGGATTGATCATGCAAACCAATAATGCAACAACTATCGGCCATGTCACCGAAGCGGATGGTAATCTATACGCCGATTTGGGGTTTTCGCCCGAGGATGCGGCGCAATTTCAAAGCGAATCCGATGCCCGCATCGCGACAAGGCAAGCGCTGAAAATGGCGTTGATGGAAGAAGTCGATGCCTGGATCAAACGCGAGAAAATCACCCAAATGCAGGCTGCTGGCATCTTGCACATCAGCCGCCCCCGCGTGACCGATATCGTCAATCGCAAGACGGACAAGTTTTCCATCGACAACCTGATTGATTTGGTGGGCCGCTTGGGACTGAAAGTACAGCTTTCGATCAGTTGATATCGAACTTATTCCAACACGGGTTGCACCGAAGCAATCCCCACACTAGCACTGCCTTCAGCCAAACGCACCTGCAAACTGTGCCCAAGCTGCAATTGCTTGGGGTGGCGCAACGCGAATAGGGGTCGAGTAGGCCAGCGGAACTTCCCCGCTAGCCGCTCACAGAACCGGACGTGAAACTCGCGCTTCATCCGGCTCTTGTTATTCAGCCATTTTTCCATTCCAGACCCCCCCAGTGCGCAAATAATTCAGGACTTCGCATTTTCACCTTTCCAATCCATTTCACCGCTCGCATAAAGCGCCCCGTGGTGAGCGACAATTATATTTCCGGTATTTGGCGCACGCCCAGTGAATCAATCGAAGGTCAATCATGTACACCAAGTGCGACATGGCAGACTTATGAAACTTGCCATAGTAGTTCAACCATCCACGAATCTGAGCGTTGAACTCCCTGCTCACATCCGCGATGGTCTTCGTCGCCATTGCGTGTAATTTCCAATCCCGCATATCACGCACTATCGTTTTCTTAGCCTTGTTGCTGATTCCCGGCCCGAAGCCAGTAAACTTAACGCCGTCTTTTCTTCTGGATACCCGTCTACGGAAGGTAAATCCCAAGAAGTCGAACTGCGTCGGCACCGCCGGCTTCACCTTCAACCTCGGGTTGCAACAGGCCACCTTCGTCTTTTCCGGGTGCAGATTTAACCCGCATTCAACCATTCAAAATAGCCCATGGGTTATCTGTCTTGTTCCTGACTGCCTTCATCAGCAAAGTGTGATCCAGATTATCAAAGAACCCCTTGATGTCCAAATCAATCACCCAGCCGTATTTCCAGCAATTAGCTTTAGCTTGCTGCACCGCGTCGTGTGCCGATTTTCCTGGCCGATAGCCAAACGAGGATGGATGAAATTGCTGATCCCACTCCGGTTCCAGCACCTTCTTCACCACCATCTGCGCAACCCTGTCGCTCACGGTAGGAATCCCTAACGGACGCATCCTGCCGTCCGATTTGGCTATTTCCACCCGTTTCACCAGAGGCGGCATGTAACTGCCAGAACTCATTCGGTTCCAGATTTTGTACAAGCCATTGTTCAAATTATTCTCGAAATCCGCTATCGATTCGTTATCGACACCCGCCACGCCTTTGTTCGCCTTCACTTTCTTCCAGGCTTCCCAAGTTCCATACCAGAGCCTGCTGCAAAGTCTCGCCACCTCTATGCCAGTTGCAGCAATGCCAGTAATCAGGTTTCCGCTACGCTTGTCTCAGTAATTGGGGTAGTTCCTGATTTCGACAACACTGTAAATATCACGACACTTACCCGATGGTTCACACAAGTTCGACTCTTTGCAACGTACCTGACGGCTCTATGCCGCCTTTTGCCTCAACGCTCACCACCATGGCTCTTTACCACAGCAGCTTGAGGTGGTTTGCTTGCTCCTCCTGCAAGGCGCAAGCGGTGGGCCTGCCACCCTCTCTAATACAGCATGGCTGCTACGATGGCGCTGTCGCAGCCTTCACGGCACACACGCCAGTTATTACTCTGACCCAAGTTCAAAAGGCATCCGCTGCGAGCAAGGTACAAATGGTACAAGCAATGGTCTTGCACATTTGCACATTTTAGTCTAAAGTTCCTTCCGTAGTATCCATCCCGAGATCTTTATAGAAAGGCTATTCAATGCAAAACGCAGAAATTCAAGGCATGCAAGAGTTGACTCTGACCGAAGTTGATCAAGTAGCAGGTGGTTCAATTGGTGGCGCTGTATTGGCTGGCCTATTGATTGGCACTTTAGTGATTGGGGCCTACATTTGGTACGATTCAACTCGTTGATGTCCGAAAGGAGGGAGGGGCTGACAGCACTTTCCTCCTTTTTTTAAGGTCTATCATGAAATTCTCTTTATCGCCACCAGTTACGTACCAGCAAGATCATTTGGATGATGCTAAGTGCCATCAGGTCAACTTTAACGAACATTGGATGAGTGGCGTTTCAGCCTTATTTTCGGTGGTGTTGTACGTGGGAGGCTTTGCTATTTGGCCCATCAAGCCGGAATTTGCGCAATTGATCAAACATCCCCTTGCCTATGCTTCGGCTTTTTTGTTGACAGTCGTGCTTACCCTGTTTTTGCATGAATTACTCCATTTACAAGCGGCTCCCGGGGGTGTGCTTGCGAGAGATGCTCAGCTCGGATTTTACCCTAAGAAATTCATGTTTTATGCCTATAGCAGCGCGGCTTTGACGAGAAACAGGGCGGTGTTATTTTTATTGGCCCCCTTTGGTGTACTAACCGTGTTAATTGCACTGGGCCAAATGCAGTTTGGGTGGCAATCCGGCTGGCTAGGGGTGGTGGCAGTAGTAAATGCATCCTTGTCGGCCAATGACCTGATTTTAGCAAGCTATATTTTCTTACGGGTGCCAAAACAGGCACGCAACGTAAGGTCGGAAATTCATCGAGTGCGCTATTCGCTCCCCGGTCTTACACAATAGTATGCAATAGTTTAACTGGGGGGGGGTGCCGTGAAGGCTGTTACAGCTACATCGCAGCAGCCATGCTGTGCCAGGTGGGCGGTAGCGCGCCACTGCTAGCCAGCAACACGCCCGCGCGCTGGTCATTGGCTTGCTGCGCCAGCCAGACCGGTTCTTGCTCTTCGCCCGCTTCCAGCGCAATGTCATCAGGTGCTGCGCGCTCGCCATCCTTGCTCTGGCAAACAAAAAAGCCTGCCGTGCCCTGGGAATCGATGATGCCGGCGGCAACCAGTCGGCCATAGGCCAGCACCACGGTATTCGGGCTGACCGCCAATTGTGTGGCGAGCTGGCGGCTCGACATTAGTCTGGCTCCGCCGGGCAGTGCGCGGCTCTTGATTTGCGCGCGCAACTGGGCCTCGATCTGGTTGGCCAGGGGAATGGGGGAGGAGCGGTCGGTGGAGATCATATTCGCAGTGTAATTTAAACTTGGCAAACTCAGCAAACTTAGCAAACTCAGCGCAAAAAAAGTAAGGCCAGTATAAACAGCATGCATCCCATCGTCAAATTGAAAACACGTTGCTTGCGTGGCTCGCGCAGCATTTGCTGTGCCAACGGCCAAGCAGTGAATACCGTGCCCAGGCCCATACAGCAAATAAAGGTCAGCACAAAACTGCCTGCCTGAATGCCCAACATGACCGGCAGTGCGCCACGGTAGCCAAAATTGGCACCGGAAGTGGCCAACATCACATTATTCGGGCCGGCTCTCGCCTTGCGGTTTTGCCGCTTTCGGCTTCTCTCTTAACATCAGGGCGACAGGTTCCCGAGTTCCATACCAGAGCCTGCTGCAAAGTCTCGCCACCTCTATGCCGGTTGCAGCAATGCCAGTAATCAGGTTTCTGCTACGCTTGTCTCAGGAATTAGGGTAGTTCCTGATTTCGACAACGCTGTAAATATCACGACACTTACCCGATGGTTCACACAAGTTCGACTCTTTGCAACGTACCTGCCAGCTCTATGCCGCCTTTTGCCTCAACGCTCACCACCATGGCTCTTTACCACAGCAGCTTGCGGTGGTTTGTGATCGTATCCTGCAAGGCGCAAGCGGTGGGCCTGCCACCATCTCTAATACAGCATGGCTGCTACGATGTCGCTGTAGCAGCCTTCACGGCACACACCCCAATTTAATTCCAATATTAGACAGCCGAATCTTCAAGGTTCCAGCGGAAAAAGAAAACGTGGCAGCTAAATTATTAAAAAACAAGACATTTGTAAAACTGGATACCAAGGAACTAACTCAACTTTTCGATGGCAAAAAATTTGATGCCAAAGCAATGATTGCAGCGCAAGCGAAAGAAGCTAATGATTATGCACTACAACAACAGCAACAAGTTAACGATCCATCATTATCGAAGTATAAAGATTGGACGATTAAAACGGCCACAGACCATCGAAAATTAGCAGTACACGCTGAAGTTGCCAACCGCCCTGCAACCTTGGCTTGTGCTTGCTGAAGGGCATTTTGAAGGCACCGGAAGTTTTACCGTGCGCTTGACGGGATCAATTCTTAAAGTCGAACATGGATCACTTGGCTCATCTTCAAACTTACATAAAATGCCGGTGGTTATTTTCGTAGAAAAAGAGATCAATGCGGTTCAACTATCGTCATCCGTTACCAAATAACAAATTCTGACCATTGCGGAAAGGTCGTTTATTCTGGCGTTTCCGCCCGGCTTGGCTGCGCGTTAGCCTTCATACGACAGATACACTTTGGTACAATATTCGTGTCTTAAGTCATTGGATAAATACAGTAATTGAATTACAATAGCACCTTGTTATAAAAATGCAGGGCAACTACGTATTTTGTCGTCTCCCCGAATCTGGCCCCAACTGGCAAACGAGATAAAGCGGCTTTACAATGAAAATTTTTGCACAAATTTCCGGCACATTTTTTTTATACCTTCTGTTCACAAACCCGTGTTTTGCCCAACAATCATTTTTTGAAATTGCTGAGGTATTTAATCCTGATCTGGCACCCGTATTCAGTAGCCGTATCTTCAGGGTGGCTGTGCAAAAAGAAGCCATTGCAGTCAAATTATTGAACGGAAAAAAATTTGCGGAACTCAGTGCCGGGGAGCTGGCGCTACTCTTCCCTAACAGAAAATTTGATACCAAAGCAATGATTGCGGCCCAAGCAAAGGAAGCGAATGATTACGCATTGCAACGAGAGCAAGAAGCAAAAGACCCCTTTTTCAAACAAAAAACCAAAGATTGGATGATTCAAACCGCCAAAGAACATCGCAAATTTGCGGCCTACACGATGAAGCTGCCAGCAACCCTGCAACCCTGGCTGGTGCTAGCCGAAGGTTATTTTGAAGGTACAGGTGGTTTCGACGCACATTTGGCTGGCTCGGTTCTCAAAGTTCATCACGGCTCACTTGGTTCCTCTCAACCACCATTGCGGAAATTGCCCGTTGTTATTTTCCTGGAGCGAGAAATCAAAGAAGTACAAATTTCGTCATCATTTGGCCAATGATAATTTCTTACCAGCGATGAGACAACGCAGCAGTACACCACTATGCATTAATTAATAACTAAATATAGAACCAGGAAAGTTATTGGAAACACACCAGAAG
>JBKJLF010000381.1:0-5262 GCA_046597185.1 Burkholderiaceae bacterium
GGCGATTAATGTAAAAAATCAGGATGCCAGTGAATAAAACGGTGGCAACGATGGCCAAAATTAGCAAGCGCAGATTGGTTTTTTCGCGTTTTTTTGCGAGTGCAAAGCTATCGTCGCTATCAATCCCGACCACGGTAAAGATCGGGTAGTTGGCAAGCTTGCGGAAGGCATAAAAGCGAGTACGGCCATCGATGGTGCTCACCGTGGTTAGAGCGCCATTTTGTTCGCGTACCATGTTTGAATACAGTTTGGTATGGGTAATATTGTTGTTGAACGACGTTTCGATGCCTGATTTGCGGGTGCGGATGATGCCGTCGTCTCCTACCAAAGTCATCGAATCATGCGCATTGAGATGGGTTTGATCGTAGTAATGGTGGAAGTTGCGTAAATCAATCCCAACCATGACAACGGCGATGATTTTCCCTTGTCGGTCCAGCACACGCCGGGTAAATTGAACTTCCCATTTACCGGAAACCGGGTTTTTGACCGGACGTGAAATATAAAATGTTCTGGTGCGATCTGAACTTGGATTAAGATGATATTGCACCGATTCAAGTTGGGTAAAGTCGGTGTTTTTGAACGCTAAATTGGATGAAATGATAGCGCCATTGCCATCGAGTAAAGTAATTGAGGTGTAAGGGGTTAAAATGACGCCGCTGGCTTGTAAATATCCCTGCATATCAAGTTGCTTACCCTGATTTTTAAAGCGCTCCTGTAAAATCAGGGTAATTTGATCACTGGTTTGGATGATGTGTTGGGTAAATCCGGCCAAGCCCAGCGCCGCAATATTGGCATCTTTTTGGGCATCGTCAATGGATTCTTGCCGAATTTCATTGTGTTGTGTAACTATTATGAATGATAGTGATGCTATTAGAAGAAAGCTACATGCGACCAAGAGCCAGCGAATATCGATAGTGAAGACTGCTTTGGCGGGCGTAGTAGATTGATCCATGGGTTATATCATGCCATAGCTAAAATTGAGCGTTGAAGAAGATGTCGGCCAGATAATACATTTTTAGCGATTTATTTGAAAATAGTTTGTTTTTGCCTATGAAGGATTGCGTATTATGAGTAGTGTAACGGAATTTGATGTAGATGCATATAAGGGGCCGTTTCCGTCGCCATGTTGTGGCGTCTGCAAAATGCTTCCTGGCAGGCATCCCGACACCGCCTGGTGTGAGGGATGCTTTCGCAGCATGGATGAAATTATTGCCTGGAGCAGCGCGAGTGAAGCAAGCAAGCGCGATATTTGGCTAAAAGTACAGCAACGGGCTTGTTCTGGACCTGATTAACCACCTGTTTTGCTCGATTCCAACTGTTGGCGTACCCGGATCATGGCCAAACGAATTTGTTTGGGGGCTGTGCCACCGATATGGTCGCGCGCCGCCACCGAGCCATCGAGCGTCAAAACTGAGAAAATATCAGTTGCAATTAAAGGGGAAAACTGTTGCAACTGCGCCAAAGTCAACTCACTTAAATCGCAACCCTGATCGACGCAATGGCGCACCGCATGCGCAACCGCTTCATGCGCGTCACGAAACGGCAAGCCTTTTTTCACCAGATAGTCGGCCAAATCGGTGGCGGTGGCATAGCCTTGGAAGGCCGCGCTACGCATCGCATCAGCCTTAACGCGAATGCCACCAGCCATATCGGCAAAAATGCGTAGCGTATCGACCAGGGTATCGACGCTATCAAACAAAGGTTCTTTGTCTTCCTGGTTGTCTTTGTTGTAAGCCAAAGGTTGTCCCTTCATCAGCGTCAGCAAGGCCATCAGATGGCCTACCACGCGCCCGGTTTTGCCTCTTGCCAATTCCGGGACATCGGGGTTTTTCTTTTGCGGCATGATCGATGATCCGGTGCAAAAGCGGTCAGCAATATCAATAAAGCCAACCCGGGGGCTCATCCACAACACCAGTTCTTCGGAAAAACGCGAGATATGCGTCATCACCAGGGCACTGGCGGCACAAAATTCAATCGCAAAATCGCGGTCTGACACCGCGTCGAGGGAATTATGACAAACATCATCAAAGCCCAGGGTGCGTGCCACGCGCAAACGATCAATCGGGAACGTGGTACCCGCCAGGGCCGCAGCACCGAGCGGAAGGCGATTAATCCGTTTTCTACAATCTTGCATACGCTCGGCATCGCGCCCAAACATTTCAATATAGGCCAATAAATGGTGGGCAAAAGTAATCGGCTGGGCCACTTGCAAATGGGTAAAACCGGGCATGATGGTTTCTACATGTTGTTCGGCCAAGTTGAGTAAGGCTGCGCGCAGGGCGTTTAACAAGGTCACAATTTCGTCACAGGCGGCGCGTAAAAACAGTCGAATATCGGTCGCTACCTGGTCATTGCGGGAGCGCCCGGTATGCAAGCGCTTGCCTGCATCACCCACCAGTTCAGTCAGGCGTTTTTCAATATTCAGATGCACGTCTTCCAAATCAAGCAACCAAACGAAGGTGCCCGCTTCAATTTCTGCCTGGATTTGCGCCATACCACGGCAAATATCGGCATAATCGGTAGCGCTGATAATATTCTGGGCCTGTAGCATCTCGGCATGCGCGAGCGAACCTTGAATGTCGAATAAAGCCAGACGCTGATCAAACGAGACCGATGCGGTATAGCGTTTTACCAAATCCGATACCGGTTCCGAGAAGCGCGCTGACCAGGCATTACTTTTTTGAGCGAGTTGAGATGTGGCAGAGGTGGGAGATGTCATGGCAAGAGTGGTTGCAGGATGAATGATGGCTGTCATTATAGGTCGAATATAGGGTGGAAGCGGTTTGGTTGTGCTCGAATTTTTGGTCAAATTATGGAATTTTTATGTCAAACCCTGCGATAAATAAATCAATGAGCAAAACAATGAGCAAAACAACACACAAAGCGCCAAGCCATATGGATGTCATGCCTGATTGTTGCCGCATTGGCGTCATGGTGCGAGTTTTGCTGGGCGTTAACTTTTCGGTTTTGCTGGTGGTGTTGGTGCAAGCGAGCAGTTGGCGCGCCGGATTCCTGGATTTTATCGAATTGGCCACCGTGTTGGAATGGGCAACCTTATTGTCACTCATTGGCCTGTGTGGTTTGCGCCATGTGCTGGCATGGCGCGCTGGCATGGCATCACCCTGGATGCAGCGCTGTTTGTGCGCTTTGGTGCCCATGCTGCTGGTTGGCACGATGATGCGCTTCATGCTTGGTCTGGATTGGTTTGTGAATAGCTTTCCGCGCATTACGGTGGGTAATGCGTTGTTGCTATCGGGGCTGCTTGGTTTGGTATTGCAACACTATTTTGAATTGCGCACGCGTGCGTTTTCACCTGCCTTGTCCGAGGCGCGCTTACAAGCCTTGCAAGCGCGAATTCGACCGCATTTTTTGTTTAACAGCCTCAATGCCGTATTATCTTTGATTCGCACCGAACCCCTGCGCGCCGAAACCACGCTGGAAGACTTGGCCGACTTGTTTCGGGTCTTGATGCGGGATACGCGCAATCTCTGTAGTCTGGGTGATGAAGTGCATTTGTGTCGGCAATATTTATCGATTGAAAAAATTCGACTGGGTGAGCGTCTGCAAGTGCAATGGCAATTGAATAATATTACCGAACTGTTGTTAAATCGTGCTCAAGTCCCGATTTTATTGTTGCAACCTTTGCTTGAAAATGCGGTGTATTACGGCGTAGAACGCAGTACTGGCCCGGGATTGATTAAAATAAGCCTGTCGCGTTCGATGGACCGGATTGAAATCGTGGTGATCAATCCTTTGCCCGACGAGACCCGTCGTAGTGGTGGCAATCAAATGGCATTATTAAATATTCAAGAGCGGCTGGCCTTGCTATATGACGTTGAAGCGCAGTTAAGCTATGGCCTGGTCGAAGATCAGTTTGAAGTCCGGTTGCGCTTTCCCTATGTGAAATTGGCGACGGCAGAAAGGAAAAAATGAATCCAAAGCCTTGCCTACAGGTGTTTTTGGTGGATGATGAAGCACCCGCACGCGCCCGTTTGCGCACAATTTTGGGCGATATCGCTGGCGATATGCCGCACCAGGTGATAGGCGAAGCCGAAAACGGCATGCAAGCCTTGCCGCAGATTTTGGGCTTGAATCCTGATGTGGTGTTGCTGGATGTACAAATGCCGGGCATGGATGGCATCGAACTGGCGGGGCATTTGGTACGTCAGGCCAGCCCTGCGGCCTTGATTTTTGTGACTGCTTTCGATGAATACGCCTTGAAAGCGTTTGAAGTGCACGCGCTTGATTATTTGTTAAAGCCGGTACGGGCCAGCCGTTTGGCGCAAGCTTTGGAGCGGGTGCAACAACAGGTGCGGCAAAAGATGCCGCATACCCAAAGCAAGCCGCTGTCAAACAGTAATGCGGCCGAGTCGTTGGCTTCTGCGGCGAGTGCCATGGCAGCACTGGCCAGTAGTTTGCACTTGCAACGACAGCATTTCTCGGTACAGGAGCGCGGCCGATTGCTACTGGTGCCCGTGAGCGCGGTGTTATATTTGCGGGCCGAGCAAAAATACGTCACGCTGCGCAGTAAAGAGCGTGAATTTTTGATTGAAGATTCATTGGTCTCAATTGAAGAAGAATTGAGCGACACCTTCGTGCGTGTGCATCGCAATGCGCTGGTTGCCCGTGCGGCGATTATGGGCGTGGAGCGAGGCGTGGCTGAAAATGGTGACAAAAGCCAGGAAAGTTGGCAAGTCATTGTGCGTGATGTGGCCGAGCGGCTGCCGATTTCGCGCCGCCAATGGCCAATTATTAAAGCTCTGGTACGCTAAAGTCGGGCCTAAGACTGCTTCGGATTGCTTGTATTGGCCGTATTGACTACCAATAATTTTTCCAGTGCCGGATGTTGAATTTTTCTTTCGTTTGAAATGGCAAAGAATTCTTCTCGCACACTACTGATTTCTCCTACCGGGTGCGCATCAAACTGGGACAAAATATCGGCTGCTAAAACGGTTGGTGCTGGAAACATGCCAATTCCGCTACGGCCAAAGGTGTTTTGCAAGGCGCTATCCTGAAATTCACCGACAATATCGGGGCGAATTTGCTCGCTGTCGAACCATTGGTCAAGGCGAGTGCGTAAGGCGTTAATGCGGGTGGGTAATAGCAGTGGCGCGCCTTGCAAGCTTTGGGGAAAATTCGGCTGGAACTGACTGGCCAGATCGCGACTGCCATACAGGCTGATTTCATAGGTGCCAAGGCTATGGCCAAACAGGCGTAGGCCACCGCTGGAGGGGGGGGGGCGGTCAGTGAGCACCAAATCGA
>JBKJLF010000852.1:0-8383 GCA_046597185.1 Burkholderiaceae bacterium
TTCGTTGTTTTGCGACAATCGGAAAGTGTTTTTTCGTCAGGTGTGAACCTTTTTGCATGTTTTTCGCGTATTATCCCATTCCTTATTCAGGCGCTTGTCAAACTTGTATAAAGGATAATCATGAACGCAAAAAATACGACTTCACCGGTATTGCAACAAAGCTTGGGCGCTTTGCAGCTTTGGGGCATCGCCGTGGGTTTGGTGATTTCGGGCGAATATTTTGGCTGGAGTTATGGCTGGGCGTCGGCGGGCACGTTGGGCTTTACCGTCACCTCCTTGTTTATTGCCGCCATGTATACCTGCTTCATCTTCAGTTTTACCGAACTCACCACCTCGATTCCGCATGCAGGTGGGCCTTTTGCCTATAGTAAGAAAGCCTTTGGCCCGACTGGTGGATTTATTGCCGGGGCCGCAACCTTAATTGAATTTGTGTTTGCCCCGCCTGCTATTTCTTTGGCCATTGGTGCGTATTTAAATGTGCAGTTCCCTGCGATTGACCCGAAACTGGCGGCAGTCGGGGCGTATATTATTTTTATGACGCTCAATATCGTCGGGGTGCAAATTGCCGCCACCTTTGAATTATTCGTCACCATTCTGGCAATTTTTGAATTGCTGGTATTTATGGGCGTGGTCTCGCCCGGTTTTTCGGTGGCTAATTTTGTGAAAGGGGGCTGGGCGGGTCAAGACAGCTTCAGCATGGCGGCGATTCCCGGCATGTTTGCTGCGATTCCCTTTGCGATCTGGTTCTTTTTGGCCATTGAAGGGGTCGCCATGGCGGCTGAAGAAGCCAAAGACCCGAAACGCTCGATTCCGATTGCCTATATTGCCGGCATCATCACCCTGGTATTGCTGGCGATTGGGGTGATGGTGTTTGCGGGCGGGGCAGGGGATTGGACAAAACTGTCAAATATTAATGACCCTTTGCCGCAAGCCATGAAAGCCATCGTCGGTGCCAATAGTGGGTGGTTGCATATGCTGGTGTGGCTGGGTTTGTTTGGTTTGATTGCGTCATTCCACGGCATTATTTTGGGTTATTCGCGCCAGATTTTTGCCCTTGCGCGCGAAGGCTATTTGCCCGGCTGGCTGGGCGCAATCCACCCACGCTTTCAAACGCCGCACCGGGCGATTTTGGCGGGTGGCGTGATCGGTATCGCTGCCATTTTCAGCGATGAACTGATTAAAATTGGCGGCCAAACCCTGACCGCGAATATCGTCACCATGTCGGTGTTTGGGGCCATCACCATGTATATCATCAGCATGCTCAGCCTGTTCCAGTTGCGTCGCAGTCATCCGGAGATGGCGCGCCCGTTTCGGGCACCGATGTTCCCCTTGTTTCCGGCCTTTGCCTTGCTGGCAGCAATGGTGTGCATGGGCACCATGATCTATTATAATCTATTAATATTTGGCATTTTTGCCGGGTTTATGGCTTTGGGCTATGGTTACTTTTTAATGACCAAACACCATCGTGAGTCTGCCATCGACCAGGTGGCGGCGCAAAAGTCGGTGCAATAATTCGGCGTTATCGCGTTGTGACAAAGCGTGCAAGGGGTTTGGAAGCTTTCCCCTAATTCTTTATGGCGTGGCTGTGCTATCTTGTCGGACAGTTAATTTAATTGCTTATATGCTTTTATCAAGGGGATGGAAATGGATACCGTAATCAAGCAAACACACGTGTCTGGCGATAATGACAGCGCTGTAGCCCACTTGCAGCAAGTTTTTGCCGCACAGCAAAAGGCGTTTCTGGCCGACATGGTGCCCACGCGCGCCGTGCGCCATGATCGTTTGCAGCGGCTGTTGCAAATGACAGAAAAATACGGCAAAGAAATTGCCGATACCATTTCCGCCGATTTTGGCAACCGTTCCCCGCATATAACGCGTTTGACTGACACCATGCTGGTGGAAGGGGCCGTGAAACATGCGCAACGTCATTTACGTGGCTGGATGCGCACCCGAAGCGCGCCTACCGCGATTTATTTTCAACCTGGCAGCAATAAAATCATGCGCCAGCCTTTGGGCGTGGTGGGTGTGATTGCGCCGTGGAATTACCCCTATCAATTGGCGATGTCACCAGCAGTCGGTGCGTTGGCGGCGGGTAACCGGGTGATGATTAAACCGTCCGAACTGACGCCGCGTTTTTCAGCCTTGCTGGAAAAAATGGTGGCCGAATTTTTCAAGCCCGAAGAAATGATCGTCATCAATGGCGATGCCCAAGTGGGGCGCGCATTCTCAGAATTGCCATTCGACCATTTACTCTTCACCGGTTCCACCCAGGTTGGGCGCATGGTGGCGCAAGCGGCGGCGCGCAATTTAACCCCGGTCACGCTGGAATTGGGCGGCAAATCCCCGGTTATTTTTGATGCCTCGGCCGATATGGCGGAAATGGCCAGCCGGGTCGCGCATGGCAAATTATTGAATGGCGGCCAAACCTGTGTGGCACCGGATTATGTGTTTTTGCCCAAAGACAAGCTGGAGAGTTTCGTCAGCGCGTTTCAGGCGGCAGTGGCGAAAATGTATCCCACGCTGGCCAATAACCCGGATTACACCAGCGTCGTCAGTGAGCGCCACTTCGCGCGCTTGGCGGCGCTACGTGACGATGCCAAGGCGCAAGGCGCGCGTGTGATCGAAATCAATCCGGCGCAAGAAAACCTCGCCCCCGCCGCGCGCAAGCTCGCGCCTACACTGATTGTGGGGGCCAACGAGCAAATGCGCGTGATGCGCGAAGAAATTTTTGGCCCCCTGTTACCGGTTCTGACCTACGACAAAATCGACGATGCCATTGCTTATGTGAATGCGCATGATCGGCCTTTGGCCTTGTATTTTATGGGCACCGATAGCGCCATGAAGCAAAAAGTATTGAATAACACCATTGCCGGTGGCATGACGGTGAATGATTGCATCTGGCATTTTGGCCAGGAAGACGTGCCGACCGGCGGGGTAGGGCCGTCTGGCATGGGCGCTTACCATGGCGAATATGGTTTTCTGGCCTTTAGCAAGCAAAAGCCGATCTTCAATCAACCACGCTGGAATGGTATGTTTTTGATGCATCCGCCGTATGGTAAAAACTTTGTTCGCATGATGGCGATGTTGAAGCATTTGCTTTGATCGCTTGAACGACGATTATTTTGTTGAAATGACTGGTGGTGGATAAAATTTTTTCACAACGATACGCTGCAACGCCGTTTTTGGATTATACTGTACGCTATTTAGTACGTTATAAAGGTGGATTATCATGAGCATTGCTACCAGTGACATCATTTCGCTTTCCCAGGCGCGCGCCAATTTGTCTGATTTGGCTGATCAAGTTAAGGCCGGGCGGGAAAAAATCATCACCAAAAACGGGGAAAGTTATGTGGCTTTAATCGATGCAGAACGCCTCGATTATTACCACCAGCTCGAAACCGAACGCATCCATTTACTTCTGATTAGTGAAGTCAACAAAGGGCTGGATGATATCGCGGCCGGTCGCACCGAGGATGCGCGCCAAGCTATTGGTGCGTTGCGCCAGCAACACCTGGCCAAACACGCCCGATAGCAGGAGTCGACATGCTTGAATTGTTTGCGTTTCAATTCACCCACAACTTTAGCGCCAATCTGGCCGAGATTGAAGCCTTTTTTGAACGGGTGGACAGTGGGCAAGGCTATCTGGCCTTGCTGGATCAACTTGAAGAACACGTGATCCCCAATCTGGAGCGCTTTCCAGCCATTGGGCGGCCTTTTTTGGCACGCCCGCAACGCTCGATGGAGGTGTGCCTGCAAGTGCCCACCCTGAAAGGCAAATTGGCAGAATTGGGTATGGGTAGTGAGTTGCGTGAATACCTGACCCGTGAATATTTGATTTTATATACCTTTAACCACAGCAGTGGCTATTTGCTCTCGATCAAGCACCAACGCCAGGTGTCGTTTGATTTTACTGCCCTGTGGGACCGTAACGGCTATCCGCTGGATGAAGTCCACCAGGGCAAATTATTGCTGCAGCAGGAGCGGGCGGTGTATGGTTAGCGCCGCTGCGTCAATTTCACGGGCAAGCAACTCGGGGCTATCGTAAATACAAAGGTTTCTTCCACTTTGGCCCCGTCCTGCAGGTGAATATCAAAATTTTTCAATAACATCGAAATAATCATTTTCATTTCAGCCAGGGCCAAAAACCGACCGGGGCACAGGCGTGGTCCGCCACCAAAGGGAAACATCTTTTTGATCAAATCCGGCTCGGCCCCATCCAGCCAACGCTGTGGCAAAAACTGCTCCGGTTCGGGAAAAATTTGTGCTTGCATTCCGGCATTACGCGTCAACACAAAAACCGGCGTGGCCGCCGCCACCAATGTATCGCCTACCACCATCTCGTGCAGGCTTTCCAATGGCAACCAGGAGGCCACTGGCTTTAGCCGCATCGATTCATTGAGCGCCGCATCCAGCCACGGCAGTTGTTGCAGCATGCTGTAGTCGGGCAGGGTGGCACCGTCGCCAAACAAAGGGTCCAGTTCGGCACGAATCTGCTGCACCACTTGTGGCGCACCCGCCAGCAAATACACCAGCCATGCGGTGCTGTTGGAAGTGGTATCCTCCCCGGCAAATACCATGGTCATGGCATTGCCGCTGACGTGGCTATCATTAAAACCCGACCCCGGCTCATCGCGTGCCACCAGCAATGCCTCCATCAAATTGGCAGGTTTTAACCGTCGCTCGGTTTGCTCTTGCAATAATCTTCGGCATTGTTCGATATACCCGCCCACCTTTTGCTCAACCCGCGCCAGCGCTGCTTCAAATCGATAATCGGCAGGCAGACGAAAATAGCGCCAATACCTGATCGGGTTGGTCATGCGCTTTGCCACCGTTTCAAACAGGCTGTCAACGTCGTACCGCATCGGGCTATTCACCTCTTCCACGCTGTTGATGTCTTGTCCGTAGGAAAATGCAATCGTGATATCCAGCGCAAACATTTTTAAGTCGCGCATCAAATCAATGGTTTGGCCGCTTTGCGCTACGCGCAGCCAATACAGGCGCAGGCGTAGAAGCATGGTTTGCAGTTGTGGAAAAAAGCGTCGCACCACTTCCGGCGTGAAGGCGCGCATCACCAGTTTGCGCTGCATTTTCCAGTCCTCTCCTTTGGCGGTAAACAACCCCTTGATGCCGCTTTCCTCGATAATTCGCTCCATTTCCGCCGCGCGCCGGAAACCATCTGGTCGATCACGCAGCACAGTGGAAAAAAACGTCGGGTCGGCCAGTACCAACGTCGGCTTGCCACCGATGTGGATTTTATAGGCTGGCCCGAATTCGCGCGCCCAACGTTCCAGATCCAGATGAAACTGGCGTGGATTGATCTGATGCATATTGCCCAGAAAAGGCAAGGGTTTGGGGCCGGGCAAGTCGTGCAGGCGGTAGCGCCAAGTGGTGGATGATTCGGGCATGAAGGTTTCCGTGCAAGAAATATGGGTGAAAAATGGGCAAGAAGGATAGAAAGTTCAAGCACATCGATTGAAGAGGCATGTTATCACAATGCTGAACCCGGCAAAAGAATATTACTACGCCCATTTCCCCTTGCAAAAGCGGTAAAATGGCCCAGGTCATTGTTAGCAGTCCCAGCTCACTTGAGGGGAGATGAATTATGCCTGCACCATCATTTTTACACCGACTTATTCGCGCCGGGTTGCTGGTGGGCAGTTTGTCACTGGCCGGGTTGCTGCTATTGGCACAAGCGGCGCATGGCGCTCCCAAGGCAACGGTGTTCACCTATCGCAGCCCCGAGAGCGATTTGGATCAGCGCTACAATTATGACACTGCTGTGCTACGCCTGGCATTGGAGAAAACCAGCCCGAAGTATGGCCCCTTCACCTTGGTGCCGTCACCGAAAATGACGTTTGAACGGGCGTTTGTTTCATTGCGTGATCATGCTTTTCCCAATTTTTTTGTCAAGCAAAGTTACGAAGAGCGCTATGTGTCGGAAATGAAGCTCGCGTTTGTGAAATTTCCGGTGGATCGGGGGATTGTGGGCTATCGGGTTTGCTTTACTGACCCCGAAACCAAACAGCGTTTGCAAAGCGTTAAAACTGCGCAAGATTTGCTTCAGTTTCGCATGGGCCAGGGCATGGGGTGGTCCGACGTGGCGATTTTGCGGCATCATCATTTCACGGTACAAGAAGTGGTCAGCTACGAGGCGCTGTTCAAAATGGTGGCACATAACCGGTTTGATTTGTTTTGCCGTGGCACCAATGAACTGTTGGACGAATGGGAAGCGCACAAAAACATTCCCAATCTGGTGTATGACGAAGCCATTTCCATCGCTTACCCCTTGCCCCGCTTCTTTTTTACCCATGCCGCCAATCAGGCAGCGGCGTTGCGGGTGGAAGAAGGGTTGTTGATGGCGTATAAAGATGGTTCGCTGCAAAAACTCTGGCATGCCAATTACAAGAAAAGTATCGAGTTCGTCAAACTGGAAAAGCGCAAGATTTTTTGGTTTGATAACCCCAATCTGAAAAATCTCAACTTTAATTATCGCCAGTATTTCTATGATCCCCTGGCCGACGCCAAGTCGGACAAGTTGAAGTAATTCGACGTGAGTCTCTGTGCAGTGCCCGGGTTTCCTACCGGCGCATGTGGTTTTCAAGCGGTCTTTTTCAGCCGTATTTCCATACATGTTCCCTCGCCCGGCGTGCTGCTAACATGAATCTGCCGCTTCAACCTCATTTGGTTTCAATTTTTGCGAATCAGTGTAGTGTCAATATGTGGTTCCGCTGTTGTATCCCGGCCACGCCAGGGAAATTAATTCGTAGGAACCATGATTGCCGTGTCTATAATCGCTTTGCTTGGCAATTTTATCCATTTTACATTGCTTGGAGAACCTATTTTGACTCTGAATTTCGATGTTTCATTTGATCAACTGTATCAACAAGATGGCTTGGTGAAGTTGGATGCGCGGTTTTTGCACGAGCTGGCAGCAAGCCAGCCAGAGTTGGCGCAGCAACTGCTGGCGGCGCGGCAGCAGCCGGACAGTTTAACGGCGAAACAAGAGTCGGCGCTCCTGATTGCCGTGGGGCCGCATCTGGAAGATTTCATTGCAAGGCTGTTTCGAATTCAAGCGCCAGTGAGCGAACTGGCCAGCAGCCATCATGCGCTGGCACCCTTGTACGTGGTCAAGCGCCAGTTTGTGCAGCGCACTGCGGTGAAAAAATACCATGCCGAACAAGTGCAAAGCATGAATGCGGCGGCGCTGCGCGCAGAATTGACGGCGCTGTTTGGTGGGCAATTTGATGAGTTGACCTTTGCCCGCCAGGTGTTGGCCTGGTCTGCTGATGAAGCGGCCGAAGTGGCGCATGCGGCGCAACTGGATACGGCCAGCCAATACGCCGCCTGGGCTTTTCATACCGAAGCCGGGCGCAGCTTTCACCGCCATGATGTGTTATTTCGTCATGTAGCGGAGGTTGACCCGCTTAACCTGGTGTCTACCGCACAAAAAACGGCACAAAAAACGGCACAAAAAACCGATCATGCGACCTATGCCAGTTTTACGATTCAACCCCAGCATATCCGGCGGCGGCAAGGTTTTGCCCTGACCGACCAAGGCACCGATTTACGCGGTGCGCTGGATCAAGCCAATTACTGCATTTGGTGTCATGAGCAAGGTAAAGACTCCTGCGCCAAGGGCTTGAAAGAAAAAGTGGCGAAAGATGCGCCAGCCCTGACAGGCAAGGCCGCGTATAAAAAGTCGCCCTTTGGCGTGACGCAGGCAGGTTGCCCGTTGACTGAAAAAATCTCTGAATTTCACGTCTTGAAAAGCCGGGGCAATGCGATTGCCGCGCTGGCCATGATTACCGTTGATAACCCGATGGTGGCCGCTACCGGGCACCGTATTTGCAATGATTGTATGAAAGCATGCATCTATCAAAAAAAGGAACCGGTCAATATCCCGCAAATTGAAACCCGTACCGTCAAGGATGTGCTGGAACTGCCGTTTGGGTTTGAGATTTATTCGCTGCTGACGCGCTGGAATCCACTCAATTTACGCCGCCCGTATCCGCGCGCATGCACTGGCTACCGCGTGCTGGTAACCGGTTTGGGGCCCGCTGGCTATACGCTGAGCCACCATTTGCTCAACGAGGGCCACACTGTGGTCGGCATCGATGGTTTAAAAATCGAACCCTTGCCCGCCGACTTGTGCGGTGTTGCAGCCAATGGCAGTCGCACCGCGTTTGCGCCAGTTGAAAGAATTGCCGATTTATACGAGCCGTTGGAAGATCGTATTTTGGCCGGGTTTGGCGGCGTGGCCGAATACGGCATCACGGTGCGTTGGAATAAAAACTTTTTAAAAGTGATTCGGCTGTTGCTGAAGCGGCGCAATCAATTTTCGCTGTTTGGCGGCGTGCTCTTTGGTAACACCCTGTCCCAGCAA
>JBKJLF010000009.1:0-2741 GCA_046597185.1 Burkholderiaceae bacterium
GGCACGAAGAATAATCAGCGGCAATCCGGCAATGCTGGTGACGATGTAATCACCGGCATCGGGAATTTGGGATTGATGGCAAACCCATTGCCAGCTGCGGGCAAACACGGCACGGGCATCCAATTCGGGGGTGCTGGCATCGGTATAGAAAACTGCCGGCAAGGCAGTGGCCAAAGCCAAGCTTTGCGATTTAAGATTGTCTTGCGTTAATAGATTTCGCATAACAAATTCAGGGCTTGGCCAGATTCAGAGTGTAAACCAGAAATTCGTTATCGCGTTCATATTCCAATTTTTCATAAAGAGCTTGAGCCGGGCGATTGCTGCGCGCCGTTTGCAGGAATATCTCGCAGGCTTTGGTATCTATTGCTAGTTGCTTGGCAGCTGCCATTAAGGCATTGGCAACACCGAAGCCGCGGGTTTCGGGTTGGACGAACAGATCATTCAAGATCCAACTAGGTTTTAAATTCAGACTAGCGAACGCTGGGTAGAGCTGAGTAAAGCCAACAGCTTTGTCGTTAGATGTAGCGATCAAAATAACCGACTGTTTATTTGAAATTCTTTCGCTCAAAAAATGTCTTATCGCAACCGGATTCACTTCACGCTGGTAAAACACCAGATAGCCGGAGAACAGAACTACCAAGGTGTCCAGATCATCCAAGCAAGCTGTTTGAACAGAAATCATGATGAGGCCTTTCTTTCACGATTGAATAAATGCAATAGGCCGCCGAATAATATGGCCGGGCACCAAACCCAGATCAGTTCTGTTTTGAGTACGGCGTAGGTGTCTTCTTTGAAGAAGCGTAAGCCAATATGCGCCACTTCTATCGGTCGCCATAAAAAGAAATAGCGAGCGATATCGAATGGCCAAAACAAGGCAACGCCATGCCCGCCATTACTCATGGCATCCAATAGCGGATGCGATAATGTGCATGCACTGACAAATAGAAACGCGCGTAACCGGTTTGTTCGCAGAAGTTTCGAAAAAATGAATGCCAGCACGCCAAGAAAAATGGCAAACACGATGGAATGCGTGAAGCCGCGATGTCCGAATTCGTGTGCATAGGCAATGCCATGTTGAAGGCCGATAACGTCTAAATCTGGAATAACGCTGCCCAGCAAGCCGGCGACAAGTAATGGTGTTGGTATGTTTTTTTTGCCGAGACCCAGGCCAATAGCGAGCGGAACGGCAATGTGGGTAAAGACAGATGGCATAGTGCAACCAAAAAAAAACGGCCAGATAAGTCTAGCCGTTTTTAGTGTGCTGATCATGAAATCAGAGGGTTATTATTTCCAGCCGCATTCTTTGCCTTTGTTTTGTTCTTTCAGCCAGGCATCAAGCGGGGCAAAGTATTCCAATACTGCAGCGCCATCCATTTTTTCGCCACCGGTCAATTCTTTCAAAGTGGCAGGCCAGGGTTGGCTTGCACCTTTTTCCAACATGGCCCAATAGCGCTTGCCGGCTTCGGGGTTATTAGCGAAGCTGCATTGATACAGTGGGCCTTTATAACCTGAAGCATCACATAGCGATTTATAAAATTGGAATTGCAGAATATGCGACAGGAAATAACGGGTGTAAGGCGTATTGCCCGGCACATGGTATTTGGCACCTGGATCGAAATTTTCCTCGCCGCGAGCTGCAACAGGTGCAACCCCTTGGTACTTGGCTTTTAAATCCCACCAAGCTTTATTGTAGTTTTCCGGTTTGATCGAACCATCGAAAACACCCCAGCGCCAGCGATCGATCATCAAGCCAAATGGCAGGAAGGCGACTTTCGCCAAGGCCATGCGCATTTGTCCGTTGATCACGGCTTCCTGACTAACAACAGGTTTATCCACCAGGCCGATACTGTTCAAATAATCAGGTGTCATCGACAAGACAATTGTGTCACCAATGGCTTCGTGGAAGCCGTCATTCGCACCGTTTTGGAATAGCGGTGGTAATTTGTTGTAAGCCAGATAGTAATAAACATGGCCGTATTCGTGATAAAGCGTGGTCAAGTCGTCTTCGGTAGGCGTGATGCACATTTTGATGCGCACGTCGCCTGCCATGTTCATATCCCAGGCACTGGCATGGCACACCACATCGCGATCACGCGGTTTGATCAACTGGGCTTTTTCCCAGAATGAGTCGGGTAACTTTGGCATGCCCAAGCCGGTATAAAAAGCTTCGGAGAGTTTTGCCATTTGTTTTGCGTGCGCCAGATCGGCATCGCGTGTGATTTCCGCTATTTCAGACGCGGTCAATTTCGAAACACCGCCGGCCTTGTTGAGCAAGTCATTCAAAATTGCATCGTGTTGCTTCTGCAGAACGCTATTGATATCGAGACTGCCGACACCTTTATAGGGTTCCAGCAACGGCCACAAATTACCCCAGTCCTGTTGCCACAAATTGCCCGTCAAGTGGGCAGGAATCTTGCCGTCGATTTGGCCTTTTTCCGGGCCGTACTTTTCAACTAATTTGTTTTTGGTGTAGCACTGCAGTTCTTTGTATAAGGGTTCGACCTGACCCCAGAGGCGATCAGTTTCGGCTTGGAAATCGGCCGCAGGCATGTCGTAGCCGCCGCGCCATAAATCACCGGTATTGGCAAAGCCTAAATCCTTGGCACCGATATTCGATAATTCAACGAAGCGTTGATAGGGAGCGCGCATGGGCTTGGAAATGGTATGCCAGCCGTTCCATGCATCTAGTTGTTGTTCGTAAGTGCTATTAGCCGTATCGGCCAGGATTTTGGAAAGCTGAC
>JBKJLF010000216.1:0-6578 GCA_046597185.1 Burkholderiaceae bacterium
TTTTTCCACTGTGGCACCTCCGATTGCCGGAGTGATCGGCATGCGCGCTTCGGTATTTTTTCTGGCCTCCAGTCTGGGCGCGGCGCTTTGGGCCGGGGCTGCACTATTGGCGGGAGCCATTTTACACAAGCAAATTAGTCTGGTCATGGATAGCCTCACCCGCCATGGCGTGCGCTTGGCAGGTTTGCTGGCCATCGTCATCGCGCTCTGGATAGGCTGGAAGCATTGGAAAAAATGGCGTTTCTTACGCCAGGCGCGCATGGCTCGTGTTAGCGCACAGCAAGTGATAGCGGCCCGCAGCAGCGTGCGCCCGTTTCATATCCTTGATTTACGCAACCAGGCGTTGGTTGAACTCACCGGCACCATTCCACACGCCCATATCACCAAATATGAAGCCTTGAGCGCATCGCTGGGCGATTTGCCCAAAGACTACCCCATCGTCACGCTTTGCGCCTGCCCACAGGATGCAGGCGCAATTCAGGCAGCGGGCAAATTGCAAAAACTGGGCTATAGCAATGTGCTGCCCTTGCAGGGCGGTTTTGAGGCATGGCAGGAATTAGCTCAACAATACCCGGAATTACTTATCCAAAAAGATAGTGCTCCCTCTAATAAAATTAAGTAGTTTCACTTAAGACGATAAAATATGCGCGATTTAGCGGTAAAATCGGTGGCAAGATAAAAATGACAAGAGGAATGAATGAAAAAGAATTTAGGCATCGTGCTCTCAGTACTGGTTTTTCTGGCGGTGATAGCGGGCGGGTATAAGTCGTATCAGGAAAAACACGGCAATAATGTTAGCCTTTCCGGTATTATCGGCACTGGCTCCAACTCAGGCATCACGTCCCCGTCCAACCCGCTTTCTAACCCTTTTTCCAAAGCGTCCAACTCCACCGCGTCGCTTGTGAAAATCATTGCCGGCAGCGCCAAGTTTGCCTTCTTGAAAGACCCCGATCTGGGCAATATTCTGGATAAACAGGGGATGCGACTCGAATTAATCAAATCCGGCGCGTTTGAAGTGGACAAATTGCGCGCTGGCGAAATCGATGCCGCCTGGCCAGCCAGTGCTGGTGCCGCCGCCGATTGGGCCGGCAACATGCCCGGCAGCAGTAGCTACCCGGTATTTTCCACCCCGCTGGCACTGGCCAGTTGGCGCAGTTTGATGCCGATGTTTGAAAAAAATGGCCTGGCCAAAATGAGTGGCCCCACCCATGGCGATTTCGACCTCGAAAAAGCCTTGCCCCTGATGGTGAAAGGCACGCGTTGGAACCAATTGTTAGACAATACCGCCTTCAACGTCAACAAAAGCTTTTTGATCAATACCCCCGACCTGCGCCAGGGTGTGACGGGCGGCTTATACATCGCCACACTGGCCTATATTTTGAATGGGCATGAAGTGCCGCAAAACGCCGCCAAGGCCGAAGCGCTGGCGCAAACCTTAACGCCGCTCATTACCCGCCAGGGCTATCAAGAAAACACCCTGGCCGGGCCGTTTGAAGATTATATCGGCCAAGGCATAGGCAAAGCGCCCTTGGTGTTGGTGTACGAGAGCCAGTTTATTGAAGCCAAGCGCGATGGCAAAATCCGCGACACCCATATTTTGCTCTACCCGCAACCGGGGCTGATGTTAAAACATGTGTTGGTGGGTAAAACCCCGGCGGGTAAAAAACTGGGCGAATTGCTGGCCAATGACCCGGAAATCCAAAAAATCGCCGCCAAATATGGTTTTCGCACCAATAACCCGGCCCTATTTACCGCTTACACCAAAACCCTGAGCATGGATGCGCCGGAATTAATCAATCTGGCCGAAACCCCCAGCCCCGCCATCCTGGATGTAATGACACAGAGCATCATCAACAAAATCGAAAGCAAATAAAAGGTAACCAAAATGAGTAATATCAACAATGGCGACGACAGCCCCCTGGTACTCAGCCCCCCCGACGTAGTAGCCGCCGTACCGGTTAGCAAAGTAGCCGGTGCGGTGAAACTGCCGGCCGAGATGCAAACCAAGATCGATGCGCAATTGCAAAGCTATGTCAGCAGCCTGCTGCAAGGCGACCCGGCATCGGACGCCTTCAAGCAAAAACTGGATGGCGCGTTTTCACTCGGGCGCAAAGAAATTTCTGAGGCCACCACCCTCACCAACCGCTTCACCAAGGGCAATTTTGTCGGCGTGGAAGACAGTGCCGCCTATAACGCCATCGCCAATATGCGCAGCCTGTTTGATGAGTTAAACCCGGCCACCCAGGGTGATTTATTTACACCCACCAAGGTGCTGGGCATTCCGATCCCGTTTGCCAACAAGCTCAACCGCTACCTGCGCACCTACGAGGCGGCGGAAAGCCAACTGGCGACGATTCAAAGCCAGATTATTTCTGCCAAAGATGAAATTGCCAAAGACGTGGCCGAAATGGCGGTGGCGCGCCAACAGTTGTGGACGGCACTGGAAAAGCTGGAGGGCATGGCTTACTTCATTCGCAATGTCGATAGCCAACTCACCGACAATATTGAGGCGCTGAAACTCACCGACCCCGACCGTGCGCGCCTGTTTGAGCAAGAAGTGCTGTACTACGTGCGGCAAAACCTGGGCGATGTGCAAGCGGCGCAGGCGCTCAGTATCAACGCCTACCAGGTGATGGGTGAATTACGCAAAACCGGGCGCGAAACCATGAATGGCTGCGACCGCATCCTGACGCTGGGCATAGCCGCACTCTCGATTGCGGTGACATTGGCACGCGCCACCAGCAACCAGATCGCCACGCAAGAGATGTTGAGCGGTTCCAAGCAAGAAATTGAAAAGCTGATCGCCGCCACCGGGCAGGCGCTCAATACCCATGTTGAGCTGACCACCAAGTTTGCCAACGACCCGGTAATTGGCGTGAAAACCCTGCAAAACATGTTTGACCAAACTTATTCTGCCATGGACAAGATGGAGAAATACCGTTCTGACGCACTGGGCAGTATGCAGTTGAATAACCAAATGCTGCGCACCGAGCTGGAAAAAGCACAACAGCGCATCAGCCAGGAGCGCAAAATCGCCGTCGATGCCGCCCCAATCTTTTCACTTTGAGCCTTGTTATGAAAACACTGACTGAATCGCTAAATCAAGCGCAAAATCAAGCACAAAATCAATCCCATGCGGTGATGCGTGCCTTGCGTTCTTGGGGCTTTTTAACGCTGATCATGCTGGGTTTGGGGAGCCTTGTCGCTTGCGATAAAGGTAATCCCGGCAGCAACGCTGGCAACAACACTGGCAACGCCACCACCGCCAACGCCCCGGCCAGTGGCGGCCCGCAATTTCGCATCCTCGCTGGTTCAGAACTCAAAGACGTGGCCGAGCTGGTCACCGCCTTCGGCAAAAGCCAAAATGTGAATGTGGCGTTTGAGTACACCGGCACGCTTGATGCCGTGGACAAGCTGGCCGAAAAACACAATTATGATGCAGTCTGGATTTCGCACGGCAAATATCTGCAACTCATCCCCTTGGTCAAGGGCCAGATCAAAGCCTCGGAAAAAACCATGTACTCACGCGTGGTGCTGGGCATCAAGCCGGAAGTCGCCAAAACCCTGGGCTGGGAGTCGGGTAAAACCGGCTGGTCAGATGTAGTGAAAGAATCGAAAAATGGCAGATTCCACTTCGCCATGACCAACCCGACCGGTTCCAACACCGGCTTTGTGGCGCTGGTCGGCTTGGCCACCGAACTCTCGGGTAAAGGCGATGCGCTGGAAGAAAAAGATATACCCGCCACCAAGCTGCGCGAGTTATTTGCCGGCCAATCGATGACGGCAGGCTCTTCCGGTGCGCTGGCAGACATGTTTATGGCCAAATCCGCGCGCATGGATGGCATCATCAATTACGAAAGCGTGATCAAAACCATGGCCAGCAAAGGCACGGCATTGAGCGTCATCATCCCCAAAGAAGGTGTGATCACCGCCGACTACCCCTTGATGTTGTTGGGCAGCTCGACCCAGGGCGAATTTTACCGCAAGCTGGTCGATTATATTCGCAGCGATGCCACCCAAAAGCAAATTGCGGCTAACACCTTCCGCACGCCGCTCAGCGGTTCCGACAGCACCGAAGTGGTGAATGAACTACCCTTCCCTTCGTCGATTAAAGTGGTGGATGCGATTTTGCAAGGCTTTTTGAACAGTTATTCGCGCCCGGCCAGTTCGTATTTTGTGATTGATGTATCCGGTTCGATGCAGGGTGAGCGCATCAATCAGGCCAAGGATGCGCTCAACGATTTGATTTCGCGCGATAGCGCCGGCTCAGGCCGCTTTTCAACCTTCCGCGCGCGCGAGCATATCGAAATCATGCCGTTTTCTGATCACACGCTGGAAAACCAGATTTATGATCTGACCCAGGATGCCGAAAAAAACCGCGAAGTACTCAACCGCATTGGGCAGCAAGTCAATCAACTATTGCCCGATGGCGGCACCGCGATTTTCAGCTCGGTGGCCAAAATTTACCCCGACGCACAGGCGGTGCTGGCCAAGGGCGAACGCACGGTGTCGATTGTGTTATTGACCGATGGCCAAAACACCCATGGCATGGGCTTGACGGCGTTTAAAGAATTTGTCGCCAAACAAGGCGAGCCGCGCGTGCCTGTGTTTGCGATTTTGTATGGCGATGCCAAACAAACCGAAATGCAAGAACTGGCAGAAAGCACCGGGGGCCGGGTGTTTGATGCACGCAAGGTGAATTTATCGCGGGTGATGAAAGACATTCGCACCTTCCAATAAGGCCCATAGCAATGAAAGTTACGAGCAATGAAGGATAGCAGCAATGATTAAGCGTTATTTGCAATCGCGCGCCAATATGTTTGGCAGTATTGCCGCCATGATTGTGGTGGCGGCGCAATTGCTGAATTTTCTTGGTTCCAACTGGTGGCTGCTGGCGCTGGGCGCGTATGTGGGCGCGAGCCTGCCGTTTTTATTTGGACGGCAAGCCACCAGCTTGCCGCAGCAAATGCACACGGCTGAAGCCCTGCAACTATTGCGTGAAGACTTGCTACCGCGCTTGCCGCCGCAGCCGCAGCAAGTATTGGAAGACATCATCAATACCGTCGATGCGCTGATGCCGCGCCTGAAAGAAATGGAAGCGCAAGGCCTGGTAGAAGCGTCCAGCCGCGCTATGCTCAAGCAAACCGTGACCCACCTGTTGCCCGACGCCGCCAATACCTATTTGCGCCTGCCGCCGGAATATGCCAATCAGGTAGCGATTGATGGCAATAAAACCGCACAGGATTTACTACTCGATCAATTGCATATGCTGCAAGAACATGTGCATGAGTTGGAAGCCAATTTATTATCTGCCGATGTCAACAAACTGCTGGCCAACGGGCGCTTTTTGCAGGATAAACTGCGTCCGCATTCGTCGCCGCTGGAATAGTCGATCACTTATTCATTCTTCACCGCCTGGCTAGCATCGGAGACATTGGCAAGATTCGCCCCATTCGGCAGCCAGCCTATCGCATGCGCATGCAGGCTCTGAACATACAACTTGTCTTGCGTTTCCAGCACGCTGGTGGTTTCAGGATAGACCCCGCTTGGGTCTTGCAGGTCACGCACCACTTTGCCGTCTTCCTGAAACGCAATCACATGGCCATAGGCTTTGGGCACCGGCCACAGCGACTTGGGCAAACGCAAGGTGACTTTTCTTAGCCATGGCTTTTGCGCCATATTGTCAATCGCTGCGCCGCGCGGTTTGGTAAAGCCCAGCCAGATGCGGCCGTCGCGGCCGCGCATCAAATTATCCGGGTAACCCGGCAAATTGGCCAACAGCAGGTTTCGTGCTGCGGTACTCGATTTGGCGCTCAGGTTTTGCGTCTCGGTATCGATTTTCCACACCCGGTATTCGCCAGTTTCCACCACAAACAGGCTGCGCTCATCACTGGACAAGGCCAGCCCGTTGGCAAAGGCCAAATCACTCATGACGACTCTTGCCTTGTTGGTGGCCGAGTCAAATTCAATAATTCGGCCAGTAGCGCTGTGTTCCAGAATATCCAGAATACTGGCATTGAAGGTGCCGCCAAACTGTTTGGCGGCGAAGCGGCGGGTGGCATCGGACAGGTAGATTTTGCCGTTTTTGGCCACCACCACCGCATCGGCATAGGCGATTGGGTCATCCGCTGCCAGCTTGGTTAGCAGCGGCACAATCTGGCGCTGGGCGTCAATGGCCAGCAAACCCAGCATGGCATCGGCCACAATCACCCGGCCCTTGGCGTCAAAATCCAGCCCCAGTGGCCGCCCCTTGGTATCGGCCCAGACTTCAAACTGGCTGCCATCGGGCTGCATGCGCACGATTTTGCCGCTTTCGACGGCAGCATACAATTTACCGTCCGGCCCCATGGCGATGTGCTCCGGCCCGGTTTCACCATGAATATCGATCAGGTTCAAATTAGCCAGACTCTGGTTGGCCTTATGCACACCGACATAACCCACATCTGCCTGCGGTTGCCATACCTTTGGCTCAACTGGCACGGGTGCCAGCAATAAATACCCGGCTCCGATCACAAAAACCGCCAGAATCAAGCCCAAACCCGATTTCACTTTACTCATACGCCATATCTCCCAATCAT
>JBKJLF010000254.1:0-7536 GCA_046597185.1 Burkholderiaceae bacterium
ACCAACTTACCGCCGACACCGTAGAGCGCCTGCGTGACCGGGGCCAACCCCCGCTCATCACCAACCTGATCAAGCCCACCATCGATACCGTGCTGGGCATGGAAGCCAAAAGCCGCACCGATTGGCGGGTACGCCCGGAAGATGACAATATCACCAACGCCGACACCGCCGAAGCGCTTTCCCTCAAGCTGAAACACGCCGAAACCGAATCCCGCGCCGACCGCGCCTGTTCCGACGCCTACGCCGCCCAACTCAAGGCGGGCTTGGGCTTCGTCGAAGTCTCGCGCGAATCCGATCCGCTCAAATATGGCTATCGCGTCAAGGCCATCCACCGCCGTGAAATCTTTTGGGATTGGCGCGCCGAGCAATACGACCTGTCCGACGCCCGCTACCTGATCCGGCGGCGCTGGCTGGATGTGGATAGCGCGATTGCCATGATGCCGCAATACGCCGCCCTGTTTCGCCACACCACGGGCGGCTGGGCCAGTTTTGACCCACTCATGGAACAAGCCACCGGATTAGTACAATCATGGGAAACCGAACGCGATACCCGGCTTGAAGCCCATGACTGGCGCGATTCTGAACAGCAACGCCTGTGCCTGTACGAAATCTGGTATCGCAAATGGGTGCGCGCCTACGTTATGACCGATGCCAGCGGCAAAACCGTGGAAGTCGATTTCGATAACCCGGAACATAGCCACGCCATCGTCTCAGGCATGGCGCAAGTGCGCATGGCGACCTTCCAGAAAGTGCGGCTGGCCTGGTATTGCGGCCCGCACTTCCTATACGACCTGCCCAGCCCGCACCGGCACGGCCATTTCCCCTACGTGCCGTTCTTTGGCTACCGCGAAGATTTAACCCAGGTGCCGTATGGCCTAGTGCGCTCGATGCTGTCGCCGCAAGACGAAATCAACGCCCGCAAAAGCAAAATGCTGTGGGCTTTGAATTCCAAGCGCGTCATTGCCGATTCCGACGCCGTGCGCGATCACAACCAAGCCGCGCGTGAAGTCGGGCGACCGGATGCCTACATCATTCTGGAAGCTAACCGCAAGCCCAGCAGCCAATTTCGGGTGGAACCGGGGGGCGAGCTGGCAATGCAGCAGTTTCAGGTAATGCAAGACGCCAAGCAAGAAATAGCCGAATCTTCCGGCATCCACAAAGCCTTAATGGGCCAAAGCAGTTCGGCCAGTTCCGGCTTGGCGATTAATTCATTGGTGGAACAAGGGCTAAACACGCTGGGCGAAATTAACGATAACTTCCGCTTTGCGCGCCGCCTGGTGGGCGAAATGTTGTTTTCGATGATTTTAGAGGACATCGGCAGCAAACCAATGCCCGTTACCATCGGCCAAGGGCAGGCGCAAAAGGTGGTGGTGCTGAATCTGCCCACGCTGGACGAACAAAGCGGCCAAATGATGCTGCAAAACGACATCGCCAAGGTCAACCCCAAGGTGGTGCTGGACGACATCCCAAGCACGCCCACCTTCCGCATGCAGCAACTGCAAATGCTGACCGAAATCACCAAATCCCTGCCACCGAATGCGCAAGCCCTGATTATTGACTTTGTGATTGAAGCCACCGACCTGGCAGGCAGCCAAAAGATAGCCGACCGCTTGCGTAAGGGCTTGAACCTGCCCGACGATTCGCCCCAGGCGCAGCAAGCCCAGCAGCAGGCGCAACAGCAGCAACAAGCGCTACAACAACAGCAAGCCGCGCTGGAAATGCAAGCGCAGCAAGCCAAAATTGATCAAATCAAAGCGACAACACAAAAAACACTGGCTGATGCGCAGGCACAAGCCCAAGCACAAACTCAAGCCCAAACTCAAGCCCAAGCCCACGCGGGTAGCGCGGATGCGGGTGCGCAGGCTGCGCATGCGATGCAAGAAGAAATTGCCCGTTTGCGCCAGCAATTGCAGCAAAAAGACATCGAAGCGGCCAACAAACAAGCCCAAATTCAGGCACAACACCAGTTTGAACTGTCGCGCCACGCCACCGAAATCCAAAAGGCGCGCATTGCGGCATCCACCGCCATTGAAGTGGCCGCCATCGCACATCCAATAATTGCGCACGACATCAAATAGCTCGGCACCCTTGATACTGGCTTTTCGCACCTGATGCGATAAATCGGACAACACAAGGAAACCACCATGGCAAGCTCGGATTTTGAAATCGACATGAACGACCCGGTAGCACTGATGGCGCTGTTTAACGCAGCAGAAAGCGGCGCAGACCATGCGCCGATGCTTGAAACAGAGGTAGCGGCAGGTAGCGCACCTTTCAGCGAGCCTACGCACGCCACACCCAACCCGCCACCTGTTGCAATGGGTACGGCAGGCGATGTGGCAAGGCAGGCAAGTCAGGCAACCCCGCCAACCCCGCAAGCCCAGTCAATTCCAGAACCCGCAGGCATCGCCACCAAAGACGGCCAGCACATCATCCCCTATTCGGTTTTGAAAGCTGACCGCGACCGCGCCAACCGTGCCGAGCAAGACGCACGGGATTTACGCCAGCAATTGGCGGCACTGCAAGCCTTAAATCAATCTGGAACAGGCGTAAACAATGGTGTGCCCGCCGCACCCAGCCAGAGTGACCAGGCAAGCGCTGCCGACCAGGAAGAACTGGCACAACTGAAGGAAGACTTCCCGACCGTCTACAAAGAATTGATGGCGATGAAGCAGCAAGTGAACGCCCAGCAAGCGCAATTCAAGCCCGTTGAAGAACGGGTTCGCCATGCCGAACAGGTGCAGCAGCAATCCATCGCCGACCAGATTCAAGAAGCGATTGATAGCACCCCCAAGCTGGCGCACATCAAAGCCACCAACCCGGACGCGTTTGAACTGGCACAACAGTTCGATAACACGCTCAAAGATAACCCCATGTGGTCAGGTAAGCCATTTGCGCAACGCTTTGCCAAAGTGATCGAGTTGGTGGAACAAATGACGGGCACGATACAACTACCAAACGCGGGTGCCACATCGCCCGCAGGTAAAAGTGCCGCACAAATCAAGCAAGAAGCCATGGCTATCGCCAGTGCCGCCGTTCGGGCCAACCAGAGCGCCGTGCCAACTTCTCTTTCCGAGTTTCCCGCCGGGCAAAACGCGGTTTCTGACGAGCAGGAGGCGTTGCAAAACATGACGCACGCCCAGCTTGCACAGAAATTCGCCAAAATGACGCCCGATGCGCTGGAGACCTATTTGCAGAATCTCTAAGGATGTAATTTATGGCAACCGTCATACCATTAGGCAGCCCGTTGGCACGTAAAGTGTATTCCGTCGGGCTGTTCACGCGGGTGCAATGCGCACCCGGTTTCATGAATTTGATTGCCGGGGAGATGCCGCAAAGCGGTGATTTCTCTTCCAAAACCAAGGGCCAAACTGGCCCCGGCTACCCTATCGTCAAGGCGGGTGACCTCTCCAAATCGGCGGGCGATGCCATTTCGATTGATTTGTTCAACTCGCTGCAAGGCAAGCCCACCATGGGTGACCGAAAAATTGAGGGGCGCATGATGTCGCTCAGTTATTCGAGCATGGATGTCAAAATCAACCAGGTGCGTGGCGGGGCCGATTCCGGCGGGCGCATGACGCAAAAGCGCACCGTGCATAATCTGCGCACCATCAGCATGGAAGCCTTGCAGGCGTGGATGCAGCGCTTTGAAGATCAAAACACGCTGGTGCATTTGGCCGGGGCGCGCGGTTCGCAATATTCCACTGATTGGGTGATTCCCTTTGCCAGTGACGGCGAATTTGCCGATATCATGATCAACAAAGTGAATGCGCCCACCCGCAACCGCACTTTTTACGCCAATGACGCCACCTCGCCGGGGGATATTGGCAGCAACGACGCGCTCACCTTGCAGGACATTGACCGCATCGTTTCCTCGCTACGCGAATCATCGGTGCCGCTTGCGCCGATCAAAATCAAGGGTGACGACGCCACCTGGAACGCGCCGATGTGGGCCATGTTCGTGACCGAACGGCAATGGTTGTACCTGAAGAGCCGCACCGGGCAAACGCAGTGGAACGAAGCCGTTAAATATGCGTTTGAGCGTAAAACCGCTGCGGGCGGCAGCAAGCATCCCTTGTTTGATACCTATGAAACCATTATGTGGAACGGCATGTTGATCAAGCGGTTAAGTCGTTATGCGATTCACTTTAATCCGGGTGACAGCGTGGTGGTGGATTCGGGCGGTACGGACGGCGGCACCTATACCGAAACCACGGTGGCGGCGTCTACCTCGATAGACCGCGCCATCATCCTGGGCGCGCAAGCCTTGGCCAAGGCGTATGGGGCATCCAAGGCGGACTATTTCTATGACTGGTCAGAGAAAGAAGTTGACCATGGCAATAGCATCGAAACCGTGGTGGCCAGTATGGGCGGTTCGGCCAAGGTGCGCTTTCGGATTGATAACGTCGATACTGATTATGGCGTAGCGGTGATCGATTCATTTGCGCCTGATCCGGCTTCGCCAGCGGGGCGCGCTTTGCTCAATTCTTAAATTGGGTGTTTGGGTGGTTTTGTGTTGATGTTTTTTTTTGATGATGAAGGGGCAATACCATGGCAACAATTAATGCGGCAACGCTGTATGACGTGCAGTACAGCGGGGACGATGGCGCAGTGCATGCGCATGGGCAAATGACGCTGGCAGCGGCGCAAGTGGGCGACAAGGTGCGCCTGGTGAAGCTGTTTGCGGGCACCAAGCTATTTGGGGCCAAGATGATTAATGCAGCCCTGGGCGCGGGCAGCACGGTTAGCCTGGGCTATGAATTGGTGGATGGCACGGCGGGCGGTGGGGCGGCGGCGTTGCTGGCGGCCACCAGCACGGTGACGGCGGGTAAAACGGAATCCGGCATGGCACCGCTGTTGGTGTTGACGGATTTTTATATCACGGCCACGGTGGGTGGCGGGCCAGTGACGGGGCAGTTGGATGCGGTTATTTTGTTTGAACACCGGGGGACGCTGTAAATGGAAAATCAGGATCAAACAATTGCGGTGCGCTATGTCGGCAAAAAGCCGACTGCGCAGGATAACGTGGCGAAGTCTGGCAAGCTTTGGGAGGGCAATGGCGATGTGCAGTGGGTGACGCCCAAGCAGGCCAAGATTTTGACGGTGTATGCGGATCAATGGGCGCTGGATGAAGCGCAGGATGGGGAGGCGGTGAACCGGGCGGGTGGCGTGGAAATTGTGGATGCTGCGGGCGGTACGGTGGTGATTGCGGAAAGCGATTTGACTGGCCCGGTGGAGAAGATGACGGTGGCCGAACTGGTGGCGTTTGCGCAGGTTACGTATGGTAAAACTTTGAATGGGAAGTTGGGCCGGAAGGTGTTGTTGGATGAGGTTGTGGGGCTGGTGGGTGCGGTGGTTGTTGTGGTGGGATAAATGCAATAACGGGCAGTGTTGTTGTATTTAGCGGACATACAATGCAGTGGTACGCAAACTATGATGCTTATTCTGGCTCAGCACGCAGTCGTAATGAAAAAGTATTGTAAAATTTTTTCATGGAAGTTGGTTTTTCTTGCGAATGTTGGTTTTTTCTATCTATTAGAGGGCATATGAATGTTATCCCCCAATTCAAGCTATGTCAACCGCCGCTTTTGATCCAAGGCTCATTGCAGCGGCTGTGACCGCAGCAGTTGCCTTGCTGGTATTCGTGCTAACCAAAGTATTTGAGCTTCGCGTTGCTTACCAAGATAGACAGCGTGCGAATGCTGCGCAACTAATGGGAATTAAGAGCGAGCTTGAACTCAATTTGGAAATCGCGAAAAAGCTACTCTCGCCAGCCAGCGAGCCGAGGACGCTTGGCTTTCGGTTCGTTGATGATGTCTGGAAGTCAGCTGATCGCTCTGTGCTGTATATGGGAAAATCACTTGCGCCAGATATTCACGCCATATACGCCAAGATTATTCATTTTTACCTGCTAGCTGAACGGCGAGCCGCAATCCGCGACCCAGCAAACAATTATTCCAGTGCAGAGGATGTAATCAAAATCGAGCGCAACGAAATGATTAATCTTGCGAGATCATTAGAAGAGACAATCCCACTCGTAATCGATAAATTGCCAAAGTGAAAGAATTTATTCGCGTATATGTAATGGATTCTTGTTAGCTGATGGTCGGGGAAAGTTGATTGGCTTGATATTTAAGCTTGCTCTGTTCCTGGTTATTCCAGTTGTGATAGCTTGGCTTTTCTTTCCCCGGCCTTGCATTGAATCGTCTTGGGGAAGGTTTCTTGGAGCTAATTATGGCTAAGTATGTTGTTCACTATGAAATGAGAAAAGGTGGTTCTTCCTCCAGTGGGTCAAAAACAGTAGAGTGTGAAACAGAAATGACAGCAGTGCAAAGCGCCGAGGGCCAAGCCAAGGCGCAAAAGCCTGGTTATGACTTTATTCTAAAGAAAGTTGAAAAAAGATGAATTCAGAGGAGGGGGAGGATGAGAAAGGAGATTCTGTTTTTAAGAGCAAGCATTACTTTGATCTAGGTGCCGCTGTTCAAGATCTGAAAACCGAATTTCAATTTGGGGGCGTTGCAGATAAAGCAACATCAACTGCAAAGCTATTTGGCAAGTCTGTGTTTAATCTGGGACTGCTTGCCGGAAAGGTTACTGTTGAGGCTGCAAAAAACCTTCCACAAATTGCAGCAAAAATAGCCGAAGAACAACTGCGGGGCAATAAAAATATGTCCAATGAACAGCGCAGCAAACTTGAAGATATTATTGAGAGAGGTAAAAAATAGTTCAAACAGTTTGTTATTTAAAGAAATCTGGGGGCGGAGGAAAGTTGGAAGCGCCACAAATACTGGTGAGTGCATCAGGGTTAGTGACGCACTGGCTGCCGTTGGGCAGCCCCAGTGTGCAAACTAATACCGCCCCTCACACACAATGCGGTGTTGCACTTGATTTTTGAGACTGCCCCCTTTTTGAGCTTTGAAACTGCTTTTTTATAAAAAAACATGAAATATTTGGGAGGAAATTTTGAATGATAAAGCTTTAGGTGTGCGATCTTTTCACGAAACCATTTCTCATTATCAACAATTGCGCCGCGCAGCGCACACATTTACGGAAGAGCGCTTTAAAGATTATGCAATCTCTATGCGCGAAATTACTCACGCGGATGTGGTGGCGGCGGATAATTGGGCCGTTGATTGGGCCGACCCGAAGAAGAAACCTGATTGGCAGTGGGGCGTGTTGTATCAAGGCTATCAATCCAATACGGCGATCAAAAGATTTGATGCGGCCATTACTGTTGGTGGCGTCCTTTGCGCTTTGTGTTATGGCATACCAACACGGGCAAAGTTAACGCTTAAAATACATACTTTAGCGCGAAAACCTAGCAACAATCCGCTGGAGGGCCAGGTTCGGCGTATGATGCTTTTTGCGGCCTTGACCTATGCTAGGTTGCTTGGCTGCAAAGAAATATGGTTATGCAACCCGATGAATGAAGAACTGGTTGGAGTCTATGAAAGTGGTGGTTATACAGCAAGCCGTAATAGATTTGGCAAAACTACACACTTGGTGATGAGGTTGGACTATGAACAATGACCAAAT
>JBKJLF010000448.1:0-5078 GCA_046597185.1 Burkholderiaceae bacterium
AAGTTGGTACCACCCCTTCCCATCCCGAACAGGACCGTGAAACAATTTTGCGCCGATGATAGTGCTGCAACCAGTGTGAAAGTAGGTTATCGTCAGGCTTGTTATATGAAAAAGCCCTTGATATTCGTATCAAGGGCTTTTTGCTTTGCGGCTTCTATTGCTATTTCTTGCTGGGGCTGCCTGAGGCAGCCATTAGTTGCTGCAGTTGTGAATTACATTTGCTTGAACAAATGCAAGAAGCTACGACTCACTTCCAATTTTTCGTTATGGCCTTTGACCATGACCAAATGCCGCCCCCTTAAATCACGCGTTACGCCATCAATCGCTTTCACATTGACCAAGGTTGAGCGGTGGATTTGCCAAAACAGGGTGGGATCGAGTTCTTCGGCCAAGTCACGAACTGGTTTGCGAATTAAGGCTTCGTAGGTTTTGGTTTGAACACAGGTGTATTTTTCATCAGAACGAAAGAAGAGAATTTCTTCGACCGGAATTAGGCGTAAATCTAGTCCAATACTGGCTTGTATCCATTGCAGATATTTGGGTTTGGGCGTTAATCCCATTTTGCTGGCCAGTTGCACCAACATCTCACTCATATCCGACTGTGCTGCGGCGGGTGTTGTTGGTGGAATGGCCGTCGCTTGCGCCATGCGCGCTTGCAAGCGTTCGCAAGTAATTTTGAGACGATCAACTTCGGCGGGTTTCATCACGTAGTCGATGGCTCCGCGTTCGAACGCTTCGACGGCATATTGATTGTAGGCGGTAATAAACACGATATAACTCAGCCCGGCAATCGCTTGGGCGGCATCCAAGCCCGTTTTTCCAGGCATTCGAATGTCTAAAAAAGTAAAGTCAGGATGATGTTTTTGCACCAATTCAATCGCCTCTTCACCATTCTTGGCTTCCGCGAGGATTTCTAATTCCGGCCAAACTTGATTCAGGCGCATTTTTAATTGATCGCGCATAAGGCGCTCGTCGTCGGCAATGATGGCTGTAGGCATGATCGTTTACATGGTTAAGGTCTAATAATGAAAGCGCCGCCCGGTCATGGAGCGGCACTCAGCTTGATTTACTCAGTTCAATTTGCGTGGTTTAATTCATCCGCATTTGAATTAATTCGACAATTGATAGGGTACTTCAATTATGGCGATTACGCCAGTCGGCTGATTTGGTTCGATAATTAATTGTGCCTTGTTGCCATAAAGCATTGCGAGCCGTTCGCGAACACTGGTTAAACCTAGGCCCGTGCCGTCGCTTGGCATGACGCCGAACCCGACGCCGTCGTCTTTGACTTGAATGCGAAGCGTATCTTTGATCACTTCCGCTTCAACCGTCAGTGTTCCACCTTCTTCTTTGCACTCTAAGCCATGTTTGATTGCATTTTCCACCAACGGTTGTAACATCATGGGTGGGCAAGCCGCATTGCGTAAGCTTTCTGGAATCGTGATTTGAATCGTTAAACGCTCCTCCATACGCATTTTGAGCAAGTCAAGGTAGGACGAAACGATATCGGCTTCCCGGCCAAGATTGGTGCTGGGTGTCAATTCGCGAATTTGGGGTAATACTGCACGTAAGTACTTAATCAGACTGCGTTGCATTAATGATGCACGGGGTGGGTCCGTTTCAATCAAGTATTCGACCGAGGCCAAGGTGTTAAACAGGAAATGCGGTTCAACTTGCGCTTGCATCATTTGCATTTTTGCTTCACTAACTTGACGCTGCAAGGCTTCGCGCTCTGCCACTTCCTTGGCCGCCGCCGCTTGCGTTTCGGCACGTTTTTTGCCTCCCATCAATGCTTTGGTGCCAAATAGTGCGAAGACCGATAAAAGCACGAATTTGTAAAACCATTCAGACGATTCTTTGCGATAACGCGTCACTTTCTCTGCCACTGCGGCATTGGCGGCATCAAGTGCCTCTTCATTGGCTTTTTCTGAAATCTCGTTATATTGTTTGACTGCCTCGCGCAATGCTTCGGTCGCTTCGCGCGCTGCTTCTGCGGCTTCTTTTGCGGCTTCGGCCGCTTCGGTTGCGGCGTCAGAGCTATCGTTGCCGCTGGTTTTCTCAGTCGGAGGTTTAGGCGTTGTTACGGCTGGGACGGACACGGACACGGACGCGCTTGCCTTGGCCGAGCTGCTTGCTGCTGCCACGACGGGCGGCACCGCAGGGGCCGAGGGTGTTGGCGTTACTTTTTTGATGTGTAGCCCGTTTTCATCGATATGGACATTTAAATCTACTTTGCGTGGTACAGGCATTTTTTTCTTTTTATGTGGTTCGGAAACGATGGTTTCTTCTACCTTGCTGGAGAAGACGGTGTTTTGCAAGATAGCCGCACAGATTAAGGAGACCATTGAAATCAACAAAAAGCGCCACCAGGATAATGCAGTAACCCAATCAGCAACGGCATCAAAACCGCGACCAAGCCAATCAATTGCTACTTTACTAAGATGGTGAAGTTTGTCTACGGTTTCTGGACTCATTTTGGTAACCTTTTTTTTAAGATAATTTCAGGGCAGGATTTTGTTTGATGTTACTTTACGCAAAATTGGCATCTGACTCCATCAAATTGCGACAGCCTGCATAAAGTGAGGGGTGAATGGGGCCTTATGACAGATAAAAATACCGGGGCTGTTGTTCAGATATCGTTGTTTGTTTATCGCATTGGGCTTCGGTTGAAACTTCTTGGCGGGAGTAGGGTACAATTTTCTCTATGCCAGTCGTTTGCGCGTGTGACAATTATGTCTTGTTGCGGCAAACGAATGCGTGCTCGGTGGGTTGATCATTCATTGGCTCTGAATTTCTTGATAAGAGGTGGCCTTCATGTCTGCAGAAGCAAAAAAATATCGTTTGGTAACCCGGAGTGATTTCGACGGTTTGGTGTGTGCGGTCTTGTTGAAGCATTTGAACATGGTTGATGAAATCAAGTTTGTGCATCCCAAAGACATGCAGGACGGTAAAATTGAGATCAATGATAACGATATAACGACTAATTTACCCTTTGTTCCGGGTGTCCATTTGGCGTTCGATCATCATTTGTCTGAAACGATACGTAATAGTGGCGATCGCCCCAATCACGTGATTCACTCAACGGCACCGTCTGCGGCGCGTGTTGTGTATGACTACTATGGCGGCGAAAATGCCTTTCCGGAAAGTTGGAGTGGCATGATGGCGGCGGTAGACAAGGCCGATTCGGCGCAGTTTTCGGAGCAGGAAATTTTGCACCCGACCGAGTGGAATTTGTTAAATTTCTTGATGGATGCGCGTACTGGCTTGGGGCGCTTCCGTGAATTCCGCATTTCCAACTATAATTTGATGATGGATTTGATTGATTACTGTCGAAATCATCATATTTCTCAAATTATGGAATTGCCCGATGTGTTGGAACGGAGCAAGTTGTATTTTGATCACGAAGAAAAATGTCGCGAACAAATCCAGCGTTGTACGACCATACATAAAAACCTCGTGGTACTCGATTTGCGCAATGAAGAGATCATCTATGCTGGCAACCGTTTCGTCATTTATGCGATGTTTCCAGCGGTGAATATTTCAATCCATGTGTTATGGGGCTTGAAAAATCAAAATACCGTATTTGCCACGGGGAAATCGATTATCAATCGGAGTTCCAGAACCCGCATTGGCGAATTGATGTTGGAATATGGCGGCGGTGGGCACGAAAACGCGGGCACTTGCCAGGTGGAAAATGACCGTGCCGAATTTGTGTTGCAAGAATTGATCAAGCGAATTAATAACGACGGCTAAGTTTGCCAGGACGACTTTGCCATGATGGTCTTTCTGCCAGGGGTATTGCATGCATTTGCATTGCCTGTGGCGGGAAAGTTTTGTATTAAATATGTACATCGCTGTATCTCCCCCTGCCAACACCTATAATACGGTATCGAAAATTTGCGATGGCAGGGATTATTTTTTTCAATGATTGTTCGCGTTAGCTCCCCCCGTTCTTACGGTGAACCACCCAAACGCCGCAAATGGGCTTTGTTGGTCGCTTTGTTATTTCACGGCGCGGTGTTTTGGCTGGTGATTCAGCCGAGACCGTTTTTGCTCGAAAAAAAACATGCCGAGGGTAATGAGAATCAACCAATTTGGCTCTCGCCACCGCCAGCGCGCCCACCTGCGCCGCGAGTGGCAAAGACCAAGTCGCCACCACCACGCCCGAATCGACCTCAGGTTCGAGTCCCCAATACGATTACCTTGCCTCATCTGCCACAAGTGGTGCGAGCCGAACCCAGTCCAACGCCAACACCCACCATCACCCCAACGCCGACCCAGGAACCAGTTGAAGATATGATGGCGCAAGTGGAAGCGGCGCGCAAACGGCGGGCGCAAAGCCGGGCGCAAGAAGAGAGCGAGGCCCCGGAGAGTGATAGCCAACGTGCGGTGCGTGCGGCGCAGTCAAATTTGGCGAATTTGCAGGCCAAGGCGAAGGCTGCGCGCGAGCAACATGGTGGCGTATTTTCAATCGGTAAAATGAATTCGTTTAAAGCTGAATTTACTTTTAATGGTTGGAATCAAAACCTGCGGCGTCAATGGCCGCGTCTGGTGGAAGTGGAATTGGGCAATGAGCGTGATATCGAAACGGCGATAATCAAAAGCATGATCGCGCAGATTCGGAAAGAGCGTTCGGCCGAATTTAATTGGGAATCGCATCGCTTGGGGCGTATTGTGCCACTGAATGCGCGCCCGGAATTTACGGCGGAGTTGCAGTCATTTTTAATGAAAGAATTTTTCCCGGATTATCGCCCCAGTCCGCGCTAATAAAAAACGGCACCCGTTTGGTGCCGTTTACATGTTACTGCCAGTGCGTTGTCAGGATGTCGGCCAGCTCAATTGGCAAGCTCAATTGCCGTGTTTGGGGCCATCATGGCGTGGGTGCATCGGCTTAAAATTGTCATCAAAAATCTTTTTCTGGTCGGCACTCAATTGGGTGTAAAAGGTTTTGAGTGCTTGCAAATGGCTGGCGGCCACGACTTCATGTTGCTTCAGTTGTGCTAACATATGGTCGCCACGTTCCGGTGCGGTCAATTTGTCGAGTTCCGCGCGTTGCTCGGGGGTGGGGTGGGGTGGTG
>JBKJLF010000736.1:0-13807 GCA_046597185.1 Burkholderiaceae bacterium
GTCGTATTTAAAACGCTTCCCGGTGGATATCATCAAAATTGACCGCTCTTTTGTCCAGGATACGCCGGACGATGCCGACGATGCGGCCATCGTGACTGGTATTATCGCCCTGGCACACAGCTTACGTTTGGAAGTGGTTGCTGAAGGGGTTGAAACAGAAGCCCAATTACGCTTCTTACGTGAACAAAATTGCGATATTTTGCAAGGCTACTACCTGTCCAAACCGATACCCGCAGAAAAGTTTGAGCAGTTTATTATCACCGAAGCGCATCGCAAACTGGAAGGGTTCAAACAGATTCAGGGTGAAGTCCGGCCCGAAGTTCAGCCCTGAACTTGTTTGCAACAGCCGTAAAAAAGGGGCCGTCGGCCCCTTTTTTTATGCAAACCCTTACCGCACGTTCAGGGTTTAAATTTCTTCATACAGTGGCAAAGTCAAAAATTCTTCAAACGCATCTTGCGATACCATTTTGTTGAAAATTTCAGCCGCGCGTGGGTAAGTTGCGCCATCGCCCATAATCGCTTGCACCTTGGCCAATTCTTCCGGGATCATCGCATGCACCATGTCCATGCTTACTTTGCGGCCATCTTCCAACACACCCTTGGCCGAACGCATCCATTGCCACACTTGCGAACGGCTAATTTCTGCCGTGGCGGCATCTTCCATCAAATTATGAATTGGCACGCAACCATTACCCGCCAACCAACTACCCAAATAGTGAATCCCGACATTGATGTTATAGCGCAACCCCGCCTCGGTGATCGGCGTTTCTGGTTGAAAACTGAGCAAATCAGCCGCAGTCGAATTCACGTCCATGCGCTGTTTGTCGATTTGGTTCGGTTTATCACCCAACACCTTTTTAAATTCCGTCATGGCGATGTCAACCAGGCCAGGATGGGCAACCCAGCCACCATCATAGCCATCGGTCGCGTCACGTGCTTTATCATTGCGCACGCCGCCCATGGCGATGTCATTTTTCTCAGGATCATTTTTGATAGGGATCAAAGCGGCCATACCGCCAATCGCAGGCGCATTGCGGCGGTGGCAGGTTTTCAACAACAACAAGGCGTAAGAGCGCATGAAAGGTGCGGTCATTGTCACTTTGGCGCGATCTGCCAAACAGAAATCTTTGTCAGATTTAAATTTCTTGATGCATGAGAAAATATAATCCCAGCGCCCGGCGTTCAAACCCGAGCTATGTTCGCGCAATTCATACAAAATTTCATCCATTTCAAACGCAGCGAGGATGGTTTCAATCAATACCGTGCCCTTGATAGTGCCTTGTGGCAAGCCGATCTCGTTTTGCGCCATGACAAAAATATCATTCCACAAACGCGCTTCCAAATGCGATTCCATTTTCGGCAGGTAAAAATACGGTCCGGCTCCATGCGCCAATTGTTCTTTGGCGTTATGGAACAAGAATAGGGCAAAATCGAAGATCCCGCCGGAAACCCGTTTGCCATCCACCAGCACATGTTTTTCATCCAGATGCCAACCGCGCGGACGAACCACCAGGGTTGCAACCTTATCCTTCAGGCGATACGATTTGCCATTTTGCTCCAGCGAAATGGTTTTGCGCACCGCATCCATCATATTCAATTGCCCGGTGATTTGATTGTCCCAATTGGGTGTGTTGGAATCTTCAAAATCGGTCATATAGCTGTCTGCGCCGGAATTTAAGGCGTTGATCACCATTTTCCGTTCGACTGGGCCAGTAATTTCAACCCGGCGGCATTGCAATGCAGGCGGGATCGGTGCAATCGTCCAATCACCCGCGCGCACATGGGCCGTTTCGGGTAAAAAATCCAGTTTCTCCCCTGCATCCAGCCGTACAGCACGCTCGACCCGCGCTGCCAACAAAGCTTGCCGCCGCGACTCAAACGCACGGCTTAACTTCAACACAAAGTTCAAAGCCTCAGGCGTGAGGATTTTTTCAAATCCGGGCTTGATTTCCCCGGTAATTTGCATGCCTTGCGGAATATTGATTTGTTGCATGGATTGCGTCATCGTGTGCTCCTGTGAATAAAAAAATAAAGTTGTTTCTGGGGTTGTGATCTGTTGCATTCTGGCGAAAATTGAGTATATTCAATATAAATACACATAAGTAGGCCTTTTTATCACTTCATTGTTTCGTTTTAGTTTCAAATGAAATACAATTACCCCCGGTTCTTCCCCGAGCAAATACTGTACGACAGTTCGCCCAATAAATCACGTGTATGGATCAATTCAAACAAATTTCTACTTTTGTCGAAGTGTTGTCCAAGGGCAGCTTATCGGCTGCAGCCCGTGCCGAAGGCATCGCGCCGGCCATGATTGGTCGTCGGCTGGATGCGCTGGAAGAGCGTCTGGGTGTCAAGTTGCTACAGAGAACGACGCGCAAAATAGCGCTGACCGATGAAGGCAGCGCGTTTTTGGAAGATTGCCAACGTATTTTGGCCGAGTTGGCGCATGCCGAAGCAGCGGTCTCGGAGCGCAGTGCCAAAGCCAGTGGGCAACTGGTGATTACCGCACCCGCTGGCTTTGGCCGTCAACATATCGCGCCGCTGCTGCCCTCTTTTCTAGCCGAGCACCGCCATGTGAATTTGGTGTTGCATTTGAACGACCGTGTGGTGGATTTAATCGACGAGGGCATTGATGTCGCGATCCGGATTGCAGAGCTATCGGATTCCAACCTGATCGGCGTCAAATTGGCGGCCAACAAACGGGTGGTGGTGGCCGCCCCTACCTATATCAAGCGCTATGGCACCCCACTTACGCCAGAGGATTTAAGTCGCCATAACTGCTTGGCCTTTAGTAGCGATGGCTCGCAGCGAGGTTGGACGTTTCGGCAGCAGGGAAAAAATATCACGCTCAAAGTCGAGGGCAATATGGTGTGCAATGATGGTGAAGTACTACATCACTGGGCGCTCGCCGGTAAAGGTTTGGCCTGGCGTTCGATGTGGGAAGTGGGAGCGGCCATTGAAACAGGAGAACTGGTGACGGTACTGGACGATTACGCTTCGCCTGGCAATGATATTTATGCGCTGTTTACCCAACGCCGCCACCTGCCCTTACGGATTCGTGCCTTTGTCGATTTTTTACGCAATGCCTTTGCCCAATCCGAGTTTTGGCGGAAAATGTAAATATCCAGATAATAAGGCCCAACTGGCGAATTTAAAACGCAAGCACCAAGCCTGCGTTTTTGTTTCCGGCTAAAATAGCGGATTCTTTGCGAAAGACTCCAATGCGCGCCTATCTCGATTTCATGCGCCATGTGCAACAACATGGCACCATCAAAACTGACCGCACCGGGACAGGTACCCGCTCGGTGTTTGGTTATCAAATGCGCTTTGCGCTGAGCGAAGGGTTTCCCTTGCTCACCACCAAAAAACTCCACCTTAAATCGATTGTTCATGAATTAATTTGGTTTTTGGCTGGTTCCACCAATATTGCCTATCTCAAGCAGCATGGCGTTTCAATTTGGGATGAATGGGCCGATAGTCAGGGTGAACTCGGGCCCATTTATGGCTATCAATGGCGCAATTGGCCCAAGCCGGATGGGCAACATATCGATCAAATCAGTCAGGTACTCGATCAGATTCGCAACACGCCCGATTCCCGGCGCATGATCGTCTCAGCCTGGAATGTGGCCGATATCGAGCAAATGAAGCTACCGCCTTGCCATGCATTATTCCAATTTTATGTGGCCGATGGTAAGTTGTCCTGCCAGTTATACCAACGTAGTGCCGATATTTTTTTAGGCGTGCCATTTAATATCGCATCCTATGCCTTGCTCACGCATATGGTGGCGCAACAAACTGGCTTGGGCGTGGGCGATTTTATTTGGACCGGGGGCGATTGCCATTTGTATAGCAACCACATGGAACAAGTCAGCCTGCAATTGCAACGAGAACCCCTGCCCTTGCCACAATTGCACTTCAAGCGCCAACCCGCATCACTATTTGATTACTGCTTTGATGATATTGAATTTGTAAATTACCAGCCTCACCCGGCCATTAAAGCACCCGTTGCGGTTTAGCGAATGATCGAAATTTGAAAACCTTGCCAGCCCCCGAAATCAATGGCACTATGGAAACGGTGGCGCTTAAAGCTCGGTGCGCAAGGCCAATAATTCCGGGAACAGCACCACTGACAACATGTTTTTCAAGTAACTGACCCCTGCTGTACCGCCTGTGCCCATTTTAAAACCAATGATTCGCTCTACGGTCGTCACATGGCGGAAACGCCAAGTGCGAAACGATGTTTCCATATCTACCAATTTCTCTGCCAACTCATATAAATTCCAATAGCGGTTGGGATCGCGATACACTTCCAGCCACGCCGCTTTGACGGATTCGTCGGCGACGGTTGGCAAAGTCCAATCTCCGCTCAAGCGCGCCGGATCGATCGCAAAACCTTGCCGCTGCAATAGCATAATGGCTTCATCATAGATCGAAGGCGCATGCAAAGTCGCCTCCAGGCGCACAAATGCGTCGGGTACGGGTGCATGGACACTCAACATCTTGGCATTTTTATTGCCCAGGATGAACTCAATTTCACGATATTGCGCCGACTGAAACCCGGATGAATTGCCCAAATAGGGGCGTATTGCCGTGTATTCTGGCGGCGTCATGGTAGCCAACACATCCCACGCATGAACCAGTTGATCCATAATGCGCGCAACCCGGGCCAACATTTTGAAGGCCGCAGACAAGTTACCCGAGCGAATATGGACGCATACGGCATGCAATTCATGCAACATCAACTTCATCCATAATTCGCTGGTTTGATGTTGGACGATAAACAGCATTTCATTGTGATTCGGTGATAAGGGATGTTGGGCTGACAAAATCTTATCCAGTGCCAGGTAGTCGCCATAACTCATTGCTGTGCTGAAATCCATTTTTGCGCCGTGCCAGGTCGCGTCGTTTTCTTTTTTTGCGTCCATTTTATAAGCTCTCTATTTGAATTGTTTTGATTTGTTTTGATCGGCTATTGTGTGGCATTTCAGGTTACTGCATCTTTGGTCGCATGGCGATCAAAGGCTTGATTATCCAAAATCTGCGTCAGGATGTCGACCGCATCCCAGACATCGACAAAGCGGGTGTACAAGGGTGTAAAACCAAAGCGCATGATTTGCGGCTCGCGATAGTCACCAATCACGCCACGCGCAATCAGCGCTTGCATCACCGCATAGCCGTGTAGGTGGGTCACGCTGACCTGGCTGCCACGGCGTGCGTGCTCACGCGGGGTCACCAATTGCAAACCGTGGCTGGCACAGCGTTGCTCCAATAATTGAATGAATAAATCGGTCAAAGCCAGTGATTTTGTGCGAATCGCCTGCATCGAGGTTTTGGCAAATATCGCTAAACCACACTCCACCAAAGCCAGCGACACCATCGGTTGGGTGCCGCACAGGGCGCGCCGGATACCCTCGACTGGCGCAAAGCCCGCCACCATCTCAAACGGTTTGGCGTGGCCCCACCAACCACTGAGCGGATGCGCAAATGCTGCCTGATGGCGAGTTGGCACCCAAATAAACGCTTGCGCCCCGGGGCCCCCGTTCATATACTTATAGGTACAGCCGACCGCAAAATCAGCCTGGCAGGCATTTAGATCGACCGGCACCGCCCCGGCAGAATGCGCCAAATCCCACACCATGCACGCACCCTGGCTTTGCGCATGGGCAGTAACGGCGGCCATATCGTACTGGTAACCAGTGCGGTAATTCACGCCCGTTAGCATCAGCACGGCGGTTTGCTCATCCACGGCGCTGGCCAATTCGTCCGGGCTATCGATCAAACGCAGGCTATAACCCCGATCCAGCCATTGGCTCAAGCCTTGCGCTATATACAGATCAGTTGGAAAATTACTGCGCTCGCTAACAATGACACGGCGAATAACATTGCGAAGAATATGACGCATGCCCGGCTGGTTGGCACCTTGCGCTACCGCATTGGCTTGCTCGCGCTGTGCTTGTAAATGCAGTGCCGCAGCCAAGGCTTTAAATAGATTGATGGAAGTCGAATCCGTCACCACCACCTCATTGGCTTGCGCACCGATTAACGGGGCCAACATATTGCCCAAACGCAGCGGCATATCAAACCACCCGGCTTTATTCCAACTTCGAATTAAATCGGTGCCCCATTCATCGGCAACCACCTGTTGCGCGCGCGCCAAGGCGGCCTTGGGGCGCGCGCCCAAAGAATTACCGTCCAGGTAAATCACATCGGGCGGTAGCGCAAATTCGTCGCGCAAAACGGCGAGCGCATCAGCGTTATCGAGCGCGAGGCAATCTTCACGTGTCAGCATACTGTTTTATCTCCTGAAAGGCAATATTCGGCAATCGCCATCAATACCGCGTCATTTTCGCCGACGGCGGGCAGGGTTTGCAAGCGCATTTGCGGATACTGCACCTGCAATTGCGCCAAAATTTGCGGCAAATCACGCAAAACGTGACCGCCCTGCCCTAAAAAGACCGGCACCAGCCGAATGTCGAGGCAATTTTCCGTATGCAATTGTGCCACCAGGCTTGGCAAATCTGGTGTCATGAATTCCAAAAAGGCCAACTCAACCCGGCATTGCGGCTGCTTGTTTTGAATGATTTGTTGTAAGCGAACAAATGGCGCAGCCCAGCGCGCATCACGCGCGCCATGGGCAAATAAAATCAAGGCTGAACTCATCATCGTCGCTCCACCCACCACAATCCTGCGGTGGCAATCAATAAAAATAAAAGGCTGGGGGCCAAAATCGTCACCAAAGGTGGCCAGGTATTTAAAATGCCGAGGGTTGACGCCAAACTGTTGAGTAGATGAAAACTCACTCCGATCATAATCCCGATGAAAATTTTCAGGCTGACGCCACCTGCCCGCGCATGCAGATAGGCAAACGGCAGCGCCAGTGCCAACATCACAAACACTGCGAAGGGATAAATCAACTTCTTCCAGAAGGCGATTTGGTAACGCTGGGTATCCTGTTTGTTTTCAGCCAAATAGCGTTGATAGGCCAGCAAATCATAGGCCGACATGCGCTCGGGGTCGGCAAACAAAACTGAAATGGTCTTGGGTGTGATTTCCGAGACCAGGGATTTGGTTTTCAACAGATGATTCGATACCAGCGTGCTTTGCTGTTGAATTGCCTGCTCAAACGATTCCTCCAGACTCAAGACCTTGCCAGGTTGCGCATTCAAAAAACGGGTTTCGGAGACATTTTCCAGTAGCCACCGATTATTGCCCTGAAAGCGCGCACTGCGCGCCGCCACCAAGGTTTGCAAACGAAATTGCAAATCAAACTCATAGATTTTGATATCGCGCAGTTGCCCGTCAGGCCGATTTTCCTGCACATTTAAAAAGCGCGTGCCAAGGGCCGTGCCGGACTCGTTTTTAATCACATCTTTGGTCCACAAACCGGAGCGAAATTGATTGGAAACGGTTTGTTCCTGGGTTTCCAATTTGATTTTTTCCGCCGCCCGTGTACTCATGGGTGCCAGCAATTCACCAAATATCAAGGTGATGATGGTCAAGCCCAGGCCAATTTTAAATAACATCCACACCGCCAGCCGGGTCGAGAGGCCCGATACCCGCATGATGGTAAATTCAGAACGGGCGGCCAACATGGCCAAGGCGTAAATCGTACCGATCAGGGCGGCAACCGGCACCAATTCATAGATGCGCCCCGGCACGCCCAATAGCACAAACAACAGGGCATGTTGCAATTGGTAGCTGCCACGGCCAATTTGCTGCACTTCACCAGTCAAATCGATAAACGCAAACAAGGCTAAAAAAGCGATCAATACAAACAACACCGCTTGCAGAATTTCAACTGCCAGATATTTTTGCAATACTCTCATCACGTTATCCTTAATCTGGCTGACGACGCTGCCAATAGCGCCGCAAACTGGCCGCCAGCACCAAGGGATGAATCCGGCTATTGACGTTCAAACGCCAGGCAAACAGCGCAAACGTCATTAACAATACCGCGATATGCAAGGGCCACCAGGCCAAAGCCAGGGTAAGATGCTTTTGTGATACGGCCGCTTGCACCGCACTGACCAAACTACTGTATGTACTATACAACAGTAAGGCAATGATCAAACTGGTTGAGCGACCCGCCCGAGGATTTACAAAACCCAGCGGAATGGCTAACAGCATGAGCGAAAAACCCATCAGCGGTAAGGCGATGCGCCACAATAATTCGCCTTGATGCGCACTTTTCAGATCGAGCAACAAGCTGGTGGTCGGCAACGCCTTGGCCGAGGTGTCGTCGGTCAAATCCTGGGTTTTGCTGGCGATTAACACGCTATAGCGCTCAAATTCCATCATTTGAAAATCGGCCTGGCGGGGTACGCCTTCATAGCGCCTTCCATGATGCATGAGCAGAAATTTATTGCCCTTGGCATCGGTTTCGATCTCGCCATCACTGGCTACCACCACGCTGGTACGGCCATCTTGCACGGTATTGACGAAAATATTTTTCACCCGGCTCACATCTTTGGAGATGCCTTCGACAAAAAATATGCGATTGGCTCCCGCCGATTCCTGAAACTTACCCGGTGTGACACGGGCCAAATCCTCACGCTTTTCAAAGCGTTGTTGGAACAGGCTGCTCTGTTGATTGGCCCATGGTGTTCCCCAAAAACTAAGTAGTGCGATCAGCGATATCAAGGGCGTGCCAAAGCGCAACACCGGGCCTATCCATTGGGTTAAACTCAGCCCTGAAGCAAACCAGACCACCATTTCGGAATCCTGATAACTGCGCGTGACCACCATCAGTACGGCAATGAAACCCGTCAAAATCAAGAGTGTGGGCATAATATTGAGGGAAGCAAACCCAAGTAAAGCCAGCACGTCGGCCGAGGCAACTTTGCCGCCCGCCGCCCGTCCCAGTATCTTGACCAGAGTCACAGTAATAACAATCGTGAACAAAGCGGTAAATACCGCACCCGCAGTGGAGACTAATTCACGTTGCAAAGCTCGTTGAAAGATCATTCGGCGTTTATAATTGGAGGTAATAAATAGGAGAACCCCATGGACTTTAGCATAAAATCATTCGACGCCAAAAACACAATCAACATAAGTAAGGCAGGTTGCATCGCAGTCGGCGTCTTTGAGAACAAAAAATTATCTTCTTCCGCCAAGGCTTTGGATCAACATGGTGCCATTACGAATGCACTGAAATCGGGCGACATCAGCGGTAAAGCAGGCTCTACTTTGTTGTTGCGCCATTTAAACGATGTGGCCGCCGAGCGCGTTTTATTGGTTGGTTTGGGTAGCGAAGACGGTATTAGCAACAAAGACTTTTGTGCCAGCCTGGAAGCCGTTTGCAAAGCGTTTGCCAACCTGGGCGCGTCAGACGGCTTGATTGCCCTGCCCTTTGATGCGCTAAAAACACAAACCCTGGAATGGGCGATTCATCAAACCGTGATGGCCATCCATGATCAGGCATTTCGTTGCGACGCTTTGAAGAGTAAAAAAGAGCATCCCACTGCTGGTGTTAAAAAATTCAAAATTGGTCTCGACAGCGCACACGTCAATGCTGCCAAGCAGTACTTGGCAAACAGTTTGGCGATTGCCCACGGCAGCAATCTGACGCGCGAACTGGGTAATTTGCCGGGCAATTATTGCACGCCAACCCATTTGGCCAACACCGCCAAAAAATTGGCCTCAGAATTCAAACTTGAAGTGGAAGTGTTGGATCGCAAACAAATTGAAGCCTTGAAAATGGGTAGCTTTTTATCGGTCTCCAATGGTAGCGACGAAGCGCCCAAATTCATTGTTATCAAACATATGGGTGGAAAACCCAAAGAAGCGCCTGTGGTACTGGTTGGCAAGGGCATTACCTTTGACTCCGGCGGCATTTCGCTCAAACCCGGTCCCAATATGGATGAAATGAAGTATGACATGGGTGGCGCGGGTTCGGTGTTGGGCACCATGCGCGCGGTGGCTGAACTGGAATTAAAAGCCAACATCATTGGCGTGATCGCTTCCTGCGAAAACATGCCTAATGGCCGTGCCACCAAGCCCGGTGATATTGTCACCTCAATGGCAGGTTTGACCATTGAAGTTTTAAATACCGACGCCGAAGGCCGTTTGATTTTGTGTGATGCCTTAACCTATGTTGAGCGTTTTAACCCGGCAGTGGTGATTGATATTGCCACCTTGACCGGGGCTTGCGTGATTGCACTGGGCAACCATAATTCGGGTTTATTCACCCGTCACGACGAGGCGCATGATCAGTTGGCCGATGCCTTGTTGGCCGCAGGCAAAGCCACCAATGATACCGCTTGGCGCATGCCGATTGAAGAGATTTATCACGATCAATTGAAATCCAATTTTGCCGATTTGGCCAATATTGGTACACCCGGCGCTGGCAGTATTGTGGCTGCCGCATTTTTGGAACGTTTTACGCGCAAATATACTTGGGCGCATCTGGATATTGCAGGCACATCGTGGAACTCAGGCGGGTCCAAGAGCGCAACAGGCCGCCCGGTGCCGTTGTTGACCCGGTTCCTGATTGACAGAACCAAATAAGCGTAATAAATAAGCGCACGTTGTCATCGGGAGGGGAGTGTTTTACGCCCTCCATTCAATCTATTCAATACAAACAGCCCATTCATGAAAATCGCTACATGGAACGTCAATTCGCTCAAAGTCCGCTTACCCCAGGTCATTAAATGGCTGGAAACCAGTCCGGTAGACGTGCTGTGTCTGCAAGAAACCAAGCTTACCAACGATAAATTCCCCCAGGCTGAAATCGAAGCCGCAGGTTACCAAGTGGTGTTCAGCGGGCAAAAAACCTATAACGGCGTCGCCATTTTGGCGCGCCATGCGATTAGCGATGTGGTTGTCAATAATCCGCACTTTGCCGATGAGCAACAACGCATCCTGACTGCCAGCATCGCAGGCTTGCGCATCGTATGCGCCTACGTGCCCAACGGGCAAGCGCTGGACTCGGATAAGTATCAATACAAATTGCAATGGCTGGCCGCATTTCGCACCTGGCTGGCCGAGCAAAGACAACAGTTTGAGCAGTTGGCCGTATTGGGCGACTACAATATCGCCCCGGCTGACGCCGATGTGCATGATCCGGCAGCGTGGGAAGGTCAGGTTTTGGTGTCGGCACCAGAACGACAAGCCTTGCAAGCCTTGCTCGATATCGGCTTGGCTGATTCATTTCGCCTGTTTGAACAAGCACCCAAATCGTTCAGTTGGTGGGATTACCGCGCGCTCGGGTTTCGCTTGAATAAGGGGATGCGCATCGATCATATTTTATTGTCGCAAGCGCTCGCCAGCCGTTGCAGCGCCTGCGTGATTGACCGGGTGCCGCGCAAATGGGAACAACCGTCGGATCATACCCCCGTGATCGCCAGTATCGACGAATAATAGTAAAAAAAGGCAAAGAAATCAGCGAAAGAATCTGAAACAAGAAGCAATTCGTTTGGCGCACCACGCTACTCTGCTATCATGACGGTCTTGTTCGATCTCCTCCAAGCCCAGATATGTTCGATTTCCTTTTCAAACGCCCACCCGCGCCCAAGGCGTCTAAAATCACGCCCAAAGCACCACCGCCACCCGTCGCTGCTGCACCCGCTCAAGCGAGTGCCGCAGCAGCGCGCCAACAAGAGAAACAAGCTGCGTTAGAGCAAGCGCGCAACTTGGGTTCCGATGAAGAACTTGCCCTGGCCTTGTTGCTACAATGCCAATTTGCGGATGCCCGTTTGCTGGCCGCCGAGAAATTGCACAGTAAGCCGCATCTGGAGCGCGCCTTGCAAGCGATGCGCAATACCGATCGTCGTGTGGAAAAATTGATACAACAACGATTACAATTTTTAGCGCATCAGGCACAGCAACAACAACAATTACTGGTGTGTCTGGAGTCTGCCAAAAGTTTGTTGGCTGAAACCCAATTAATGCCCAATCAAGTGGCAGCACTGGATCGACGTTGGCAAGTGGCAGGCGGAAAAGATGATCACGCTGAATTTGTCCAGGTGAGGCAGCAGCTTGGCGCACGCTTGCAACAGCAAATGCAGTTGCAACGTGCCATTCGGGATCACATTCAAAGCCTCGCTGCTCAAGAGCCAATAGCCGACCTAAGTACCGCGCAATGGCGCACGCAATGGAGCACGCAATTGAGTAGCTTGATACAACTTGGCGCAGAATTTGCAAAATCACCCGAAATCAATTCCGTACCCAAATCGTTGTTGCTGGAATTGGCGCAAACCCAAACCCGGCTGCAGCAGCAATTGCTCAACGTGCAACAAGCCGAACAGTTAATGGCACAAAACGCGCAGCACGCCGCGCAGTACGCCCAAGCCCAAGCCGCTGCTGTCAGCGTGCCATCGCCGCAAATCAGCGACCCAGAAAACCACAGCGAAACCACGCCGCCAATCGTAAGCCATGGCGACGATGCCCCCGCAGCACCAATTGAACGGACTCGTGCGCCCAAGCTCAAGCAAGTAAGCGACCCTGCCATACAACAACACTTTGCCAGTGCCCTGGATGCGCTGGAAAAAGCATTGGAACAAGGCTTATTGCATGCGGCCTTTGAGCACGATAAAGTCTTGCGTGAACTCAAACAAGTGCGCCCGAATGCACAACAAGCAGCACGTTTGAGTCAGGCCCGGGCAGAATTGCATCGGCTTCAGGGTTGGGCCAAGTGGGGCGGCAATGTCTCGCGTGAAGAGTTGATAAAGGCAGTGGAAGAGTTGGCGCAACAAGAGTTGGCCATGGTTGAATTGGCTAAAAAAGTGGGCAGTATGCGTGAGCGCTGGAAAAAACTCGATACCGCATCCGGTGCCGCACCAAAATCGCTGTGGGAACGCTTTGACCAATCTTGTACCGAAGCCTATGCGCCCGCCGCCGCACATTTCAAAAAACTGGGCGAAGAACGCCAGCAAAATTTACAGCAAGCGCAAGCCTTATTGGTACAAATCGAGCAATTTAACGCCAGTTTTGCTGCCGAAAGCGCTGATTGGCGTCAGGTCGCACATTTTACTCAACGGCAGCGGCAACACTGGCAACAATTGGGGCCGCTGGAACGTAAAGATAAAAAGCGCCTCGACCAGGAATTTGAACGCCTGATGAATGTCAGCGGTGTCGCCCTGGCCGAACAACGGCGGCACGAAGTACTACGACGTGAACAAATGATTAAAGAAGTAGCGGCTTGCAATCCACATGATCGCGGCACGCTCGATTTACTGCGCCAATTGCAAGAACGCTGGCAAGAACAAGCCAAAGCCTTGCCGCTGGATCGCAAGCCCGAACAAGACTTATGGCAACGCTTTCGCAGCGCCTGCGACGCCGTGTTTGCAGCCCGTAAAGAGTCCGCGCAAGTGGCCGATTCGGAACGACGCAACCACTTATGTGCCAAAGAAGCGCTATGCGCGCAGATGGAAGGCCCGCATGACGCGCTTGCCCCACTTGACGCGGCCAAATTATTGCGCACCAGCCAGGATGCCTGGAGCCAAATCGGTGCCGTGCCGCGCGCGCAAGAACAAACCATTGAACAACGCTATCAACGCGCCAGACAGGGTTTACAACAGCAAATCGAGCAAGCCAAACGCGCTGCACGCCAACAGGAACACGCGCATATTCGACAAAAACTGGCACTTTGCCAGCAACTCGAAGCCGCACTGGCAGAGTCCGCCACCGATTTTAATGCCGAAACCTGGCAGCAAACTTGGCAACAGCGCTGGCAAGCCATCGCGCCGCTGGGGCGTGAGTTGGAAACCACGCTGAGCCGCCGCTTTCAGGCGGCATTGCAGGCTGCAACACAGGGTACAAGCGGGGGTACAAGCGGGGGTACAAGCGGGGGTACAAGCGGGGGTACAAT
>JBKJLF010000048.1:0-5542 GCA_046597185.1 Burkholderiaceae bacterium
CAATGAATACGCTTGGTCAACCAAGTGCGCAGGCTGGCGTCGCCTGCTTGGTCGTGGCTGTTGATGATGGAAGTAAACCGATTGCCCCTGAAAATAGAACTCATGATTTCTTCTGCCATGTCGTGCGGCGTGGTTTGGCCCGCCCAGCGCGGCAGCGCCAGTTTTTTATCGACCTTGATAACCACCATGCCAATCGCGTCACTGAGCATGGCGGCATACACTTCTTTTGCCGCGCAGTCGCGCGCCTTGTTCAATTGGCTGGGGCTGGCTGATCCTTGTTGTTTCAGGGCCAGCCAATGCTGCACGGCTTGCCCGGCGTTGGCCCAATCGCTCAGGTGGCGTTGTGATGAATTCATGATTTTCCTCACTAAAAAAGACATTGGCCCGGCTATTGTAACCGGCGCTTGGATTATGGCTGAATTGTTGGCATGGTCAATTCGCCTTGAAAGCAAAATTCAAATTCAATCAGCTTGCCAGCTTCGCGCACTAGTACGCTAATCTGGCGCGCCGGGTTGGGCAGTGCGCCCAAGGTAATGGTGAGCGCTGGCTGGTGGTGCGCCAGTTCTGGTGCGGGCGGCGTAAGGCTGCTTGTGAGACTGCTTGTGAGACTGCTTGTGAGACTGCTTGTGAGGCAGCTTATGAGGAAGCGTTGCCGCGCTTCTGCGCTGGCGTGGTGTAGTTCGTGCAAGCAATGGCGGTTTTGCAAGCGGTAGCGCAGGTGGACTTGGTGCAACTGAAATTGCAGGGCAGGCACGGCGGCGCGTAGCGGGCAAACGTAGCGCACAAGGTAGTGCGCCAAGGCGATGTGGATGGCGCGGCTCAGGGTGTTGGCGCTGGGCGAAGGGGTAAGCGTTGGGTTCATGACTGGCTCCTGGGTTAAAGTTGCCGGGACTTACGCAAGGGATCGAAATAGTGGCTCACGCGTGGGCGCGTGGCGGGTGAGGCAGGCGGGGTGGGCGGGTGATTGTCGAGGTTTGGTAGGCTTGGGGGCTAAAAAGATCAAGGTTGGGTACGGCGTGCTTCGCTTGTTGGCCGGATTGCCAAACGCGGATCAATCCGGTAGTACCGACTGGCCCAGCTATCCCATTCATCGCTTTTGCACAAAATAATCAGCAACGGCTTGGCCGCAGCATCGGGCAAGGGGCGTTCAAGTTGGTCTTTGTTGACTGCGCTATAGCCCTTATGCGTCACATTGATGCGCACTTCGCGCCCCGGTTTCAGGTTGCTAAACTTGAGGTGGAATTGGCCGGATGAATTGGTGCTAACCGTTTGCACGCCCTCGGCACTGATCGAAACGCCTACCATCGGCGTGCCGCCCGCTTGGTTGAGCAGCACCACGCCATGCACATCGGCCTCGGCCCACGCGGGGGTAGTATGGCTGGCGCAGAGCCATACCAAGCTCAATTGGGTCAGGCGGGTAGGGCTTAGGTTTAGCATGGTGGCAGCTTTCACTTTGGGGTGGCTTGTTTGGCTTAACGGCTTGATTTTAAACGATCTGATGCGCGAAATTGTTCTTTCAACGGGGTCGAGTCAAAATGAAATGGCTGGCTTTTTTGGTGATATCCGGCAGCTTCGATCAAAATCTCGCCACCGTCCAAATCAGAGCGCAAAGCCATGGAAAACAGGCCGTCGGCATTGGTGTAGGCAACTTGGCCGTCTTTACTGCCATCGGCCACGGTGAGTTTTACCTGAGCAAGCGGCATTTTTTGATCTTCGGCCACTATCTCGACTACGCTCCCGGTCAGGGTTTTGATTTTGAGCCGCACTGGCAAGTCCACCAAGCCATTCACCAATGGAATGCTGGCCTTTTTGGTCGGCGATTCGTCACTAGGCTCGTACCAGCGGCTAGTGAGCGTGACGCTGGCTTTTTCGCCCAATTGGCTGCCGGGTATCGGGTCAAAGCGGGCGATACCATCGTCTTCCAATTTGGCGATGCGCTTATCGCTGGAAAAATCGAGCCGGAGGTTGTCTTGCTCCGGGTTAATTTTCAATTTGTGGCCCGGTGCGGCTTGTAGCCGCACCCGCATGTTCAATTCGGCTGGCGCGGGTGGTTTTATTGGCGGCTTTTCACGCGTGGTAAGCCAAAACGTGCCAGCGCCAAGCAAGGTGCCCGCGCTGCCCAGTGCCGCCACGCGCAGCAAGGTGCGGCGCGTAGGCGCGTTTCCGCATTGGGCGGCGGGAAGAGGTACCACCCAATCGGGTACGCGCCAGCGGCCAATAAGGTGCGCAATTTCCCGCATTATTGCCTGATGCGGCGCGGCGCGCAGTAGCTGCGCCCGATCCGCTGGCAGGGCGTCGTATTGCCGCAACTGCTCAGGCAATTTGGATAAAAACTCGTGCGCGGCATCCCACTGGCGGATCTGTTGGTCATCATCCCAATAGGCTGTTGCCAGTTTGATCATGTGCTCAATCGAATGCGCCAGCGTAAAAAAATCCACGCCAAAATCCACTTCGCCCAAAGCGGCAAACGGTTCTGGCTTCATTATTAGGCCGCCATCGGCATCGCGCTTGTACCGCCGAAATAGGTTTTTATCGCTATCCAAGGCGGGTTCAATTTCGGCAGCGCATACTAAGGCGCTGTGTTGGCTTGGGTCGAGCAAAATCGCTTCGCCTTGCTCATTAAGCCATTCGCTAGTGGTGCGTGCTTCAATGCCGGGTTGGGCTTGGCGGGGCCGCAAGGCAAATTCAAAGTCAATCAGGCGGATTTGATCGGGCAGCAGGTGTACTTCATGCCGGGCGGCGTCATAGCGGAAATTCAGCACAATATTGGCCCAATGCAAGTCGTTATGCACCAGCCCTAAATCATGAAATTCAAAACAGGCGTGTAAGATTTTGCTAATCAGGTACAACAAGCCGGGCACGCTGTTCATTAACGGGTGCGCCGCACCCAGCAGGCTATGCCACTGCTCCAGATCAAGGCCCACCCATTCGGTATAAAACGATTGTTGTGCCAGGCTGTGGCGGTGTTGGGTGGAATGAAGCGGGGCGATATGCGGCGCAATCTGCGGCAAGCGGCTGGTCATGAAGATAAAATCGGCTTCACGTTGCTGATTGGGTAGCAAAGCGCCGAAGTATTGCTTTTCGATACAGGCGTGGCCGCCCAGCCACACCCGCTGCACTGTGGTTTGGCCTTCTTTCAGGCGCAGCTTGCGGCTTTGCAAGGCGGGGTCTTGCAGCAGTTGCAGTAGTTCGGCGTTAGTCCATTGGTCGTGCTTGGCTGGCATGGTGTCCTCATGTTGGTAACTTTGCCATTCGAGCTAGGCAATGGCGGCTGGGTTGTTGCTGGTAAGTGATACCCATCGGTTTCTTTTCAAATAGTCGATACAATTTTCTGTTTAAATTGTATAGTATCTTTATCAGGCATATCGTTGAATGGCAATGTGGTTTTATCGGGCAGTGACCAAGGGGGTAGGATGATGCAGGTTTTGATTCATAGGCTGGCGTGCCTGACAGGGTTAGTCTTGTTGCTCCATTGCATCCCTTCCGCTTGGGCCGAGGTGCGGCTATCTGGCGTTGTGGTATCTAACCGCAGTGGCGGCGAAACGCTGCCGAATGTGGCGGTGAGTGCGGCGGGGGCTAATCAACAGTTGAGCGATGACAAAGGCCGATTTCAATTTTTATTCCCCACGCATAAGCCGGGCGAATCGGTGCGCTTTACCGTCAATCAGCCGGGGTATTTGGTGGTGAACGAGATATTGCTCGATCACACCTTGCCACAAACGGGCGCGTTGCCGTTGGAAATTATCTTGTGCAAAGCGCCGGAATGGGAGAAATGGGCGACGGCGTTTTACCGGATCAAGGGTGTGGACGCAGTGGAGGCGGCTTATAAGGCGAAACTGAAAAAGCTGGGGGAAGTGAATGCGGCGAATGCGGTTGCGCATGCGGCTGAACGTAAAAAACTGGCAAACGAGCGTGACCAAGCGTTAAAACAGGCGGAAGATTTGGCGCAGCAGTTGGCAAAGGTGGGCATTGGTGGTGGTGATGGCAATTATCGGGCGGCGGTGAAGTTGTTTTTGGAGGGAAGGCTTGATGAGGCGTTGAAATTGCTGGACGTTGGGCGTTTGAAGAAGCGGGCCGAGAAAATTATTGCGGATCAGCGTGATCTGGAAAAAGAGTACTTGTTAAGTGCGCAAATACTGACCTTGACATTTGAGTTTGCTCAGGCGGCACAGGCTTATGAAGAGGTAATTCATGGTATCGCGCCATCTTACCAAGCATTGGTGCAATATGCGGTTTTTCATCAAAAGCAAAACCACCTTGCCCAAGCGCGCAATGGCTATGAAAAGGCGTTGGAGATTGTTCGGGCAAGCGGCGAGCAAGCCGAGATGGCGGGGGTGTTAAATGACTTGGGTGTTTTGCACAAAGCCGAAAACCGCCATCTTGACGCGCAAAAGGTGTATGACGAAGCGTTGGCAATAAAGCGCAAGCTGGCACTGGCGAACCCAGATCAGTATTTGCCCGAGCTTCCAGAAACGCTGAATAATTTGGCAATTCTTTACCAAGCGCAAAACCGCCATCTTGCCGCGCAAAATGCCTTTGCCGAAGCGTTGGTGATAACGCGCAAGCTGGCACTGGCGAACCCGGATCAGTATTTGCCCGATGTTGCACTGGCGCTGAATAATTTTGGGGCGCTACACGAAGCGCAAAACCGCCATCTTGATGCGCAAAAGGCATATGAAGAATCGTTGGCGATAACGCGCAAGCTGGCGCTGGCGAACCCGAATCGGTATTTGCACTATGTTGCATCGACGCTAAATAATTTGGGGATACTACACCAAGCGCAAAACCACCATCTTGAGGCGCAAAAGGCATATGACGAAGCGTTGGCGAATTATCGCAAACTGGCGCTGGCAAACCCGGATCAGTATTTGCCCTTTGTTGGACTGACGCTGAATAATTTGGGGGTACTTCAAGAAGTGCAAAACCACCATCTTGCCGCGCAAAAGACCTATGATGAAGCGTTGGCGATCTACCGCAAGCTGGCACTGGCGAACCCGGAGCAGTATTTGCCCTATGTTGCGACGACGCTAAATAATTTGGCGAATCTGCACCAAGCGCAAAAACGTCATCTTGACGCGCAACAGGCGTATGAGGAAGCGTTGGCAATAAGGCGCAAGCTGGCGTTGGCGAACCCGGATCAGTATTTGCCCAATGTTGCAGCGGTACTGAATAATTTAGGACTGCTACACGTAGTGCAAAACCACTACCCTGAAGCGCGGCAAGCACTTGCCGAAGCGTTGGCGATGCGTCGTAAGCTGGCGCTAGCAAACCCCGATGCATATCAACCCTATCTGGCAGATTCCTTGGCTGCTTTCGGTTGGCTGAATATGCGCGAATCTCGCAACGCTGACGCCCGCGCCGCGCTCGAAGAAGCACGCGGTATCTTGCGCCGTTTCGCCGCCATCGCCCCGGCTTACAAGGGTAAGCTGGACATCGTTGAAGAATTATTGAAACCTATCCCACCCGACCAATAACACCACCCTACCCAACACAACGCAGGATTAAACGTCCCCTTTGCGCAAAAATAATGCATAACAAATCC